>CAUREJ010000084.1:0-3151 GCA_963523735.1 uncultured Capnocytophaga sp. | reverse complement strand
GTGATTGTAGTTCGGCAATAGCTGCTTTTAGCTGTGGTACCGAAGCACTGATGTTGGGCAGTTTGATGATATTAGCTTCTGGGCGAGTAGCCAACGCCCCCAGCTCATTAAGGGCATCGGGTATGCGTTGTGCTTCTGTCAGAAAATCAGGAAAAGCTGCCAATATCCGCCCCGCTAACGAAATATCTTTAGTGCTGAACGTTATGCCCGATGAGGCACAAAAACGCTTGATAATAGGCAATAGCGAATGGGTAGCTAAGTAAGGCGACTCGTCGGTAATGGTATAAATAATGTTTTCCATTCTTATCGTTTATTCAGTTCAACAAAAGCTCGTTCGGTAGCCCCTACGTATATTTGTCGTGGGCGACCGATAGGCTCACCGCCTTGGCGCATTTCCTTCCATTGTGCAATCCAACCAGGAAGCCTGCCAATAGCAAAAAGTACCGTGAACATTTCTAAGTGCATACCTAAGGCTTTGTAGATAATACCCGAATAGAAATCTACATTAGGGTAAAGGTTGCGTGATTTGAAGTATTCATCTTCTAAGGCTACTTTTTCAAGGTGTTTAGCAATACCAAAAATAGGGTCATCAATACCCAAAGCGTTTAGTACATCGTCGGCAGCAGCTTTAATGATTTTAGCCCTTGGGTCAAAGTTCTTATACACGCGGTGTCCAAAGCCCATTAGGCGGAATGGGTCGTCTTTGTCCTTAGCCTTATTGATGAACTTATCAACACCACCACCATCGGCGTGAATTTCTTCAAGCATCTCAATCACCGCTTGGTTAGCACCCCCGTGTAGCCTGCCCCACAAAGCCGATACCCCCGATGAAATACTGGCAAACAAACCTGCCTCTGAAGACCCTACCAAACGGACTGTAGAAGTAGAACAGTTTTGTTCGTGGTCGCCGTGAAGTATAAGCAGTTTGTTAAGCGCACTTACAATAGTAGGGTTGATTTTGTATTCCTCGGTAGGAATTTCAAAGAAGAGGCGCAAAATATTCTCTATATAACCTTTGTTGTTATCGTAATAGTTCAGCGGTAAGCCCTCGCGTTTGCGGTATACCCAAGAAGCGATAATCGTTACTTTGGCAATGGCTTTGCAGACCGCTTGATAGACGTGTTTGGGGCAATGTACATTCACTGGTACAGGGTTAAAAGCCGTAAGCGCACTGGTAGCCGATGCCAATACCCCCATAGGGTGAGCCGAGCGAGGAAAACCGTCCATAATATGGCGCATATCTTCGTGTACAAGGGTATACTTGTGAATAGTTTTCTTAAAATCATCATACTCTTCGGTAGTGGGGAGTTCGCCAAAGATAAGCAGATAGGCTACTTCAAGAAACTCAGCTTTAGCCGCCAGCTCCTCTATATTATAGCCACGGTAGCGTAAGATACCGCGTTCACCATCTAAAAAAGTGATAGCACTCTTACACGAACCAGTGTTTTTGTAACCAGAATCCAAGGTTACCAATCCGGTTAAGGCACGCAATTTCTCGATGTTAATCGCTTTTTCGTTCTCGGTACCTACAACAATAGGAAATTCATACTCTTTTCCTTCAAAAATTAATTTTGCAGTGTTTTCCATAAAGCAATCTTTTTAGTGTTTTTAATATTTATCAGTTGTTTGAAAAGTGATATATCTCAGTGATTGTTTTTAGTTATGATTTATCACTTTTTGCGTCGTAAAGGTACAAAAAACAACCGAAAGTAAGCAAGGAAAACTAATGTTTTAACAAAACTTTAACTAACATTAGCTGACTATCAGTGTTTTACAATAATAAGGTACTGAAACAACCTTTAAAATGTTAAAAGATTGAGGATATAACAAAAAAAGAACTGTTAAATTATTAATTTCTCAAGTTATAAGCGTGAACATTGAAGATTTAGCAAAAAAAGCAGAGTTGCTTTCACAAAGTGTTGGCAGTTTTTAGGAAGAGTATAAGGATTTGTCTTATAAAAAAATTAGCAAATTTGCAACACTGCAAATTTGCTAATTCTTTTATTTCCCTTTCGTTACAATGAAAATATTCTCTTTTTCTACTCCTATTACCTCGTGCGGAATAGCTGCGGGTATTTGGTAAGTATCCAATTCGTTAAGCAAAATCTCTTCCTCTTCAATTAAGAAACGTACTTTGCCTTTGGTTACTATAAGGGTAGCAGGCACATCGGTAGTGTGTTTAGCAAGTACCGCACCTTCGCCTAAGGCAATAGCTATTTGGCGCACCTCTTGTCCGTCTTTTACAAAATAGGTAGTAGGTTTGTCCGTTTTAAAGCTCAGTTGGTTAAGCAAGTTCGTTTTTTGCAAGTGTTGTACGTGTTCTACAGTAAGTCCGTTCACAGCACTGATGTTGTGGTTTTGCAGTATAGCCTGTGCTTTAGCAGCACGCGCCCCCTTCCGGCAGAAAAGCACTATATTTTCCTTGTCTTTTAGCTGGCTCCATTGGGTATCCATCACCTGTAGAGGGATATTAATAGCCCCTTTGGCAGTACCAGCCGCGTATTCATCGGGCGTACGCACATCTACAAGGGTTACGTTTTGGGCGTTAATACGCTCGGCTAAGGTCTGCGCTTTGGCAGTGACTACGCATAAAAAAATAGCGCTCATAGTAATTGAATGTTTCATAAAAAATAATTAATTAATGAATTGGCAAAAAGCCAAAGTTACTTTTATTGCCGCAAAAGTACAACTTTTTTTTGAAATAATAATTCTTGAAGTAACAAATTTTACAGGCAGCAAGCTGCCTAAAGCTGAATCCAAACGCTGTGCCAATTTGCTAATTCCCTCATTTGCTAATTTCCAAATTTCCTAATTTTCTCATTTTCTTTGCGAATAATGCAAAATGAGGGAACAGAAGTGAAAGGTTTGATATTCAGTGAAGTAACGCTTATCCTTCGCTCACCCTTCGCTCTGCCTTCGGTATGGCTTCGCTCAGCCTTCGCTACGGCTATAAGCTGTTTGAGGTATCGTTGTAAGTGCAATGTATTGATTGTTAAGGAATTGTGTTTTTCGGATAAAGTGAGAAGTTTGGGAGGGGATTTTTGCATTATTCGCAACAAAATCCCCAAACATTGCATTTTCCTCATTTGCTAATTCTCTAATTCTCTAATTCTCTAATTCTCTAATTCTCTAATTCTCTAATTCTCTAATT
>CAUREJ010000083.1:0-4410 GCA_963523735.1 uncultured Capnocytophaga sp. | reverse complement strand
TATTATTAATGAAATAAAGTCTGAAAAGGAATAATACTACTATGACGGAACTTTATCAAGAGAAACTGCAAGCTGCTACCATACGTTATAGGCAGCTCAATAAGCAATACAACCAACTGGCTTTTGTCCGATTCCTTACTATTATGCTGGCTATTAGTCCGCTGTACAAGGCTTTTAAGGAAGGTTCGTGGCTTATGGGGGCTACTTCGGTAACTTTTTTTATTATTTTTCTTCTTCTGATAGTAAAACATAAAAAAATAGCCTTACAACGTACCATTGCGCAGACCAAAATGCGAATTAATGAGCAGGAAATAGCGTTTTTAGAACAACAAATATATCCTGCTGATAATGGAAGTATTTTTCAGCCCGAAAATCACCCTTATGCTTATGATTTAGATGTACTGGGAGAGCGGTCGGTGTATCATTATCTGAACCGTACTCATACTTTCTTGGGCAGAAAACTATTGGCTGAAAAGCTGCTCTCCACAAACGGCACTGCCGAACAAATTGCTTATACCCAAACACAGATAAAAGCTCTTACCCCTGAAATAGCGTGGCGGCAGACTTTTATGGCTTACGCCCAACAGATAGATGACAGCAAAGACTTTTACACTACACTACAACAGTGGGCAAAGGCTCCTGTAAAACCTGTTAGTAAAGGGGTAGTGTGCTGGTTGGTAGCCTCGCCTATACTACTAATTGCAAGCCTTATTATAGGGTATGGTTGGGGTAATGAGGTGATGAAAAGCATCGCTAACCTACTCATCTCTGCTAATTTAATTACTTTCTTCTTCTTTATAGGAAAAATTAGTAAAGAAAAACTCGGTTTTGAGCGCACTTATAATATGTTGTACGCTTTTAAGGAGTGTATTACCCTAGTAGAAGCACATTTTAAAAACAGCCAAGCAAGTGCTAAAATAGCACAACTGTCACGCCTGTTGGACGAGTTGGACAACGTGAGCAACATATTGGTATCCATACCGCTAAATCTTTTTACTTTTTATCACGTACACCAATACCGACAGCTACTACAATGGAAGGCTCAATACGCTGCTCATATAGAAGAATGGCTGATGTTAGTAGCCGAGACTGAAGTGCTGTGTAGTTTTGCTAATTTCAGCTACAATAACCCTGATTTTGTGTTTCCTACACTGAATAATGAGTATAAAATTGCTTTTGAAGAAGTCGGACATCCGCTTATACCTTCCAAGCAACGAATAACGAATAGTATAACTCTTAACGAGGAGGGTTTTGTACTGCTTACAGGCTCAAATATGTCGGGTAAGAGTACTTTTTTGCGCACTATAGGGGTAAATATGCTCCTAACATTAGTAGGTTTGCCTGTTTGTGCTAAAAAAGCAACTGTACACCCTTTGCGGCTATTGGTTTCAATGCGCTTATCCGATTCATTAAGTGATGGAAAATCCTATTTCTTTGCTGAAATAAATAGAATACAACAAATAATACACACGTTGGAGCAAGAGCGTTGCTTAGTGCTATTGGACGAGGTGCTAAGGGGTACTAACTCCGACGACAAGCGACAAGGAACTATTAAAATTATTGAGCGGTTGCTTTCATTAGGTGCTTTAGGCGTATTGGCTACTCACGATATTGAAGTTTGCTTACTGACAGATAACTACCCTAAACAGCTGAAAAATAAATGTTTTGAATCGGAGATAAAAGATGGCGAACTTACTTTTGACTATAAGCTAAGAGAGGGAATATGTAAGAATAAGAACGCTACTTTCTTGATGAAAAAACTGGGAATAATTAATAGTTAGTAATACAGTGGATTAACTTGCTACTATCTTCAGCAAAAAGAAAAATTAGGGGTTTTTATAGCTTTTTGATAGACTTTAATTTTTTATTTGTATTTTTTTTGCTTGTATTAAAAAAAAATGACGTACCTTTGCCGCGTCAAACTAATATTAGTAATGAAAACAATAGTATGGTATTGTTGCGCATTTTTTATAGGTTTGCAAACCACCAATGCACAACAAAAATTACAAAACATCTTCCATCTTTTTTCACAACCCCAACCTATTAACTGGACTGTTTCTCTTCCAAACGCCCAAGCACTAACTATTGAGTGGCAAGAACGTGAAGTAAATTCTAATTCACAAGGCTTCCGCAGTTTTGTAGGTTACTACCAAAATCAATTAGTAGGAGTTATTAGTTTCAACCAGCAAACACTTAGTGGTGAACTTTTTTACAAGGGGAAATCGTATGTACTGAGCAGCAATAACAAAGGTTTTCTGGAGATAACCGAATCAAAAGATGGCGTAAACTGTGGTAACCGAGCTACTGCATCGCATAGTACAACAGCACGCAATCAGTACTATGAAGGCAATGAAGATAAGAATGACCCACCCATTGAAAAACCTGAGATATACAATTCTCTGTACCCCGATGCCCTTATCCACACCGATGGGGTATTTAGGCACTACCGATTAGCTCTTCCGGTAGATTACAGCATTTACAATTCAAAATATTTTAATAGAGATGTAAATAAGGTTAAGGCATTTTGGTATGCTACTATTGCTTTTGCAAATGAACTATACCGCAATGATGTAGGGGTAGATTTTACTTTGGTAGATGATGAAGCTCTTATTTTTACTACTGCAAAAGATCAGCTCTTTCGCAGAGGAGAAGCAGCTAATGAGGTAGTTTACAATGGCACTATCACCTTAAATAAGAAGTACGACCCTAATAAGTATGACTTGGCGGTAATACTGACGGATTATAGGGAGAAATATAATGGATTGGCAGCGGTTTATTCGGCTTATGAACAGCATAACAAAGCGAATGCGGCTGCACGCCCTATAAAACCTTCTACCATTGCTCACGAAATAGGGCATATGTTTGGGGCAGACCATACTTTTTCTAACGGAGGAAACTATACTAGCAAGACCGAAATAGGCTCAGGTCAGTCGATTATGAGCTACGGGCACGAGCACCCTCGTGATTTCTTCTCATTGATAAGTTTAGAAACCATACGCAGATTTTTAGGCAACTCAATGGCGTATTACGCCGACGAGGCTCGCACTCAAGAGGCTGGCAAACGTGTAGAAGGTACAGGCTCTAACCTTGTGTATGGAGTGAAGAGTAATAACCAGCCCCCTGTACTTAACCGCTCACACTTAAAGAAAGAATATATAATCCCCAAAAATACCTACTTTCAGTTTTACCTAACAGGTACAGATGCTGAAAATGATACCATTACCTATATGGCGCACCAAGCAGATAGGCGTTTTCACTCTACTAAATCAAATGCCCGCTTTATGACTTACAAGGGGAAAACCAATGGTAATATTCGCTTTGAGACTACTTGGTTTGAGAAAGAACGCAATACTTTTGTACCTATAGCTGCTACTTCACCCTTAAACTACACCCCTGGTACTTTTACTTTTTGGTTAGCTGCTGCCGACCATAACAGAGCCGACCGCAACCACGTGGTGAAGTATGATATAGAGGAAGTAAAAGTAAAAATAGCTGAAGGGAAACCTTTTGAAATACAAAAGTTTGACAATGGTAGTTGGGAGCAGAACCGCACTTACAAAGGTGGACAGTTGCTCACCCTACGTTGGCAAGTAGATAAAAGTATCTTTGGAGAAGATAGTAAAGTGAGGATTTTACTTTCGGACGACTCTGGGAAAACTTATAAATACATACTGAAAGAGATAACCGATAACAACGGAGTATGTGATGTGATACTCCCCAACATCAACATAGGCACTACTAATGGGCATTTTGGCAAGCGAAGAGGACAAGGTATCATCAAAATAGAAGTGATAGACGGCTTGGCTTTTGCCCTTTCGTGTGCTAGTCCTTATAAAGATGGTGGCTTTATGATTGAGAAGGATAAAAACGCTCCTTCTCCTCTTACATTGGTAGCTGGTAGTGTACCACCTAAGTACACTACAATAGCTTGTGCTAATGAAATGCCAAATCCTGCCAAAATAGAGACAGAAGGCGGTTGTGGTAGAGTTACTTCAGATTTTACAGAAGAGAAGACGAATGAAAAATGCAAACATAGCTATACGCTCAAGCGCACTTATACTTTTAAAGATGAGTGCTATGCAACCGTGAAGTACGAGCAGTATATAACCGTAAAAGATGACAAAGCCCCTGCTTTTGTAGGACTTCTGCCTAATGATGTAAGCATAGAAGAAGGAGCCGCTCTGCCCGAAGCTAAGACGCTTACAGCTAAAGATAACTGTGCAGGAAATTTGCAGGTAAAACCTTCAGTAAGCAAAGCTGCTCATAAGGTAGTGTACTCGTGGAAAGCAACTGATGATTGTGGTAATAGTACAGAGCATATCCAAACTATTTCTATAAATATCAAACCACAAATAACCACCCCAACAGTGACCACCCCAACAGTGACCACCCCAACAGTGACCACCCCAA
>CAUREJ010000082.1:0-4952 GCA_963523735.1 uncultured Capnocytophaga sp. | reverse complement strand
ACACAGCATTTTGGGTGTATTCAATAAATGGTGAAGCATCTGAAGCTATAAAAAATTCATCAGTTCCTACTCCGATTACCAGCGGACTCCCTAAGCGTGCCACTACTATCTCTTGCGGATTGCCTTCTTCCATTACGGCAATAGCAAAAGCTCCTACTACCTCATTAAGGGCGTAGCGTACTGCTGTAGCTAAGTCTGTTTGTTCTTTTTCTTTGAAATATTCTATAAAGTTCACTAATACCTCAGTATCGGTTTCAGAATGAAAGGTAAATCCTTCTTTGATAAGTTTTTGCTTAATACTCGCATAGTTCTCAATAATACCGTTATGCACGATAGCTATCTTGCCCGAATTAGACAGATGAGGATGCGAATTAACATCATTAGGCACTCCGTGGGTAGCCCAACGCGTATGTCCCATACCGCTGCCATAAGCAGGCACATCAGCTCCTGCTTTAGCTACTAGGTCAGATACTTTACCTTTAGTTTTCTCAGTATGAAAAGTTGTGGCGTTTAGTATAAATCCAGCACTGTCATAGCCTCGATATTCTAAACGTCTAAGCCCATCAATCACGATGGGGAAAGCGGCACGTTTGCCTAAATAACCTACGATTCCACACATATTTTTTATTTTTTAAGTTTTCTTTTTATATTTTACACTCTTACACTATCGGGTACTAATACTGTGTAATCACCATTATTGCGAATTACATCACGCACTATAGATGAGGAAATAAAGGAAGTACGCGCAGCTGTAAGCAAAAATACAGTCTCAATTTTTGAGAGCTTTCGGTTAGTGTGAGCAATAGCCTTCTCGAACTCAAAGTCGGCTGGATTACGCAAGCCCCTGAGGATAAACTGAGCGTCAATTTCTTTGCAGTAATCGACGGTAAGCCCTTGATAGGTGGTTACTTTAACTTTAGGTTCGTAGGCAAAGGCTTTTTCAATAAACTCTTTGCGTTGTTCAACAGTGAACATATAGTTTTTGTCGCCATTAACACCGATAGCAACTACTATTTCGTCAAAAAGGTCTAAGGCACGTGTAATAATATCGTGATGACCTAAGGTTATGGGGTCAAACGACCCAGGAAATAAGGCTCTTTTCAATGACTTATGTTTAACGGTTAAGTACTCTTTCTATTTCACTTTCAAACAGTTCGGTCAGGCTTATACCAGCTACTTTGGCTTGTTGGGGTAAGATACTTGCCTCGGACAAGCCAGGTGTGGTATTCATTTCCAACAAGTAAGGCGTATCACCAACTATGATAAACTCACTACGGCTATAGCCTTCCATTTTGAGCAATTGGTATACGCGCTGGGCTAAGGTATTGATTTTAGTTGTCATATCGGCTGAAAGGCGTGCAGGGGTAATTTCTTTTGATTTTCCTAAATACTTAGCTTCATAATCAAAGAACTCATTTTCAGAGACTATTTCGGTAATAGGCAATACTTTTATTGCTCCTTTATAGCTAATTACTCCTACCGATACTTCAGTACCTTTTAAAAAGCTTTCTATGAGAATTTCGTCATCTACTTTAAAAGCCTCTTCAATGGCTTGCGCTAATTTATCTTCTTCATTTACTTTATATACGCCTATACTACTTCCCGATTTATTAGCTTTCACAAAGCAAGGCAATCCTACTTTTTTTACAATCTGGGCAGTTTGGTACTTTTCGCCTTTGTTTAGGTAATAAGAAGGTGCTGAGAGGATACCAAAGGGTTTCAGTACCGAGAGCATATCGCGTTTATTAAAAGTAAGGGCAGAGGCGTACATACTACAACCTGTGAGCGGTAAGCCTATAAGTTGGAAATAGGCTTGTAGGTATCCGTCTTCACCCGGAGTGCCGTGAATAGCATTGAACACTGCACTAAAAGTGATTTTTTCATTATTTAAAGTTACTGAAAAATCATTGCGGTTTACGGGGTGTTCATTGCCTTGAGTATCTACATAGACCCATTTATCACGGTCGATACGCACAGGGTAAGGCACATATTTTTCTTCACTGAGGTGTTTGGCTACCACCGCAGCACTTTTAAGGGAGACTTCAGCCTCTTTGGAGAAGCCTCCCATTAGTATAGCTATATTTTTCTTCACTTTTACAAGTTTTTTATCATCTATGATTATTATCGTACTTCATTACCTCTTTGAACAGCTTGGTATAGTACTCTCTTTCGGGCAATCCGTTGGTGCCTCCGTTTACTTTTACGCTTACTGCTCGTACATCGTCGGTATCGGCAATTTCATTGAGTTTGTTTTTCTTCCAGAACCACCCTGCACTATCGACAGCATAGTGTATATCGGTGGCTACTTTAGGGGCAAACCTCTTCACCTGCTCCATTACTTCGTTTAGTTTTTGAGCATCGGCTCTTAGGGCGTTATCACCCTGTATGCGATTGATATATTCAAATACACCTTCGCCTATGCGATTTTTGTAGAGCTTACTGTACTGGGTGTTATTCACACTATCGTAATAGGCAAGGTAATTATAGTCATTAGTGAGGTGAATAAGTCCTCGTCCTAAAAACATAGCTCCTCCTTTATAACCTGCTGCACGGGTAGTATCTTCATAGGCTTTGGTAAAACGCCACGTTTCCAAATAGCACTGAGCGAAAAAGTGTATTTTACGCAGGCAGGTATTAATGTCGTATTTTTGGAATACTTCATTCAGTTCTTTAGCAAAAGCGGCATAGGTAAGGGGTGTAGAGAGCTTTTCATTGGTATTATTGTGAAAAAGCCCGTCATTAAACACTGTGTAGTCACTTTTTTCTTTGGTGTAGAACACAGGGGTTTCACCCGCTTTCACTGCTATTTTGTTACCTTTGTACAGCGAATAATAATCGGAAGTTCCGTATTTTATTACCAACTCGCCATTATAGATATAAATAGGGTTTAGTTGGTAGTTAGCGTACTTTTTGTGAAAATCTGCCACCTGCGCTGTAGGTATACTGCTAACAAATTGCTTTTGAGCTGTTACATTGCTCTTTTCTCTTACTCCTTTAATAATGTTTTTGAGGTCGTCTGCCGTAAAGTTGGTATGGCAGAAGCATTTAGTTTTTGTTGATGGTTCCATATCAAATAAAATCTCATTAGTTATTCAGTTATTAGTGGTTAGTAGTAATTATATTGGGGTTGTTTTATTTTCCTTTAAATTCTTCAAAATAAATAAGTTGTTTTTTTGAGTCGATATGCTCTAAAAAATAAGGATTTTTAATAGCTTTTTCTTCTAACAAATCAACTTCTCTGTTAAAAATTGCTTGTAAGGCAAATTTTAAATTGAAATAGTTAGCGGCATACTCCAAAACATCTTGTTGCTTGAAATCAACTATTAAATCTATATCACTATTTTCATTGAACTTTGGGGTAAGTACCGAACCAAAAGCATATAAGGTTTTTACCTTATGGTTTTGGCACAAGGCATCTATAACTAACTTATTTTCCTGAAAAAGATGATTCATATTTTCATACTATTTCTGCCTAAAATACACATCGATAGGGACGCCGTTAAAATCAAAGTTTTCACGGAGTTTGTTCTCGATAAAACGCCTGTAAGGGTCTTTTACATACTGAGGCAAGTTGGCAAAGAATGCAAATTGTGGCATAGGGGTAGGCAGCTGTGTACAGAACTTAATTTTCACGTACTTCCCTTTAATGGCAGGTGGCGGATAGTTCTCGATAATAGGTAACATTACCTCATTTAGCTTACGTGTAGGGATGCGCTTGCTACGATTGTTATACACTGCCACGGCTGTTTCTATAGCCTTGTAAATGCGTTGTTTGTTCAGTGCCGACACGAATAGGATAGGCACATCGGTAAAAGGTTCTATCTCTTTGCGGATAATAGCTTCGTACTGCTTGGCAGTATTGTTTTCTTTCTCGACCAAATCCCATTTATTTACCAATATAACAATCCCTTTGCGGTTGCGCTGTGCCAGCCAGAATATATTGGCATCTTGGCTTTCAAAGCCTCGTGTGGCATCGAGCATTAGGATACAGACATCGGAATGTTCGATGGCGCGGATAGAGCGCATTACTGAGTAGAACTCCAAATCTTCTTTTACTTTGGCTTTGCGGCGGATACCAGCTGTATCGACCAAGTTAAACTCAAAGCCAAAGCGGTTGTATTTTGTATCGATAGCATCGCGGGTGGTACCCGCTATATCGGTTACTATGTAGCGGTCTTCGCCAATAAGAGCGTTAATGAATGATGATTTCCCCGCATTGGGGCGACCTACTACCGCGAAGCGAGGCAGGTCGGTTTCTTCTTTAGTTTCTTTTTCGGGCAGGAGTTTTATCAGCTCGTCCAAGAGTTCGCCTGTACCGCTGCCATTAACGCTTGACAGGGGGTATAGGTGTTCAAAACCTAAGGCGTAGAACTCGTGCATATCGTTCCGGCGGTTGTTACTATCGACCTTATTAACAGCCACTAACACGGGTTTTTGGCTACGGCGCAACAATACAGCCACAGACTCGTCCATACCTGTAAGTCCGTCTTCGACATTGACCATAAAGATGATAAGGTCGGCTTCGTCTATAGCCAAAGCGACCTGTTTATTAATTTCTTTTTCAAAGGTATCATCACTACCCGAGAGGTAACCTCCGGTATCAATTACGGAGAATTCGACTCCATTCCAATCGGTTTTACCGTAATGGCGGTCACGAGTAACGCCGCTTACCGCATCGACAATCGCCTCACGGCGTTTTATAAGTCGGTTAAAGAGGGTAGATTTCCCTACATTAGGACGACCTACTATGGCTACAATAGCACTCATATATTCTTATTTTTCGGCAAAGATACAAAATAATTTACAATTAACAATTAATAATTAACATTTTTATCCAAAATTAGTGAGGGCTATATTGAGCGGATATTTTATAAAAAAAACTTTGCCAAAGTTCGGTACCAAGGTTGTAAGGAACATTTTTAACTATCTGAATAAGAATACATTTTTGAAGG
>CAUREJ010000081.1:0-5232 GCA_963523735.1 uncultured Capnocytophaga sp. | reverse complement strand
CCATTACATTGTAGGTAGGTAGTTCATTGTACAAGTGTTTTGTTTCAAAAATAAAGCCGTACTTCTTAGGATGCTTCATTATTTCCTTTACTGCCAAGATGCGGAAAACATATCGTGAAGTCTCGTTATTCAGCCATAAATCATAGTAATTATCAGTTTGCTGAAAAGTCGCTTGTCGGTTCATTCCAGCCATACCAGCGTTGTAGGCAGCCGCCGCCATTGTCCAAGAACCTGTGGAACGTTTGGCACGATTCAAATACTCACAAGCAGCTTGAGTAGCTTTTTCAAGGTGGTAGCGCTCATCTACTTGTTCGCTTACCTCTAAGCCGTACTCTTGGGCGGCAGCTTTCATAAATTGCCAGAAACCACTTGCCCCTGAAGGCGATACCGCGTTGGTAAGCCCGCTTTCTATAAGGGCTAAGTATTTAAAATCGTCGGGGATATTGTTGCGTTTCAGTATAGGCTCAATAATAGGGAAGTATTTGTTAGCACGTTTTATAAGCAACAACCCGTTTGATTGCCAATAAGCATTCACAAGGAACTCTCTGTCCAAACGCTCGTATACATCGGGGTCGTCCAAAGGCACCTCTTCACCTGCAAAGTCTATTTTGTTAGGTAAGTCTATAGCGTATACTTTGTAGTTGTTAAAGAAGTTTTCTTTATATTCAGAGGCATTGGTAGCCAAAGGGTTATGTGCTATTTCTTCTTCAGCTTGTTGGTAAATATTGCGTTCTTCTTTTTTTACCGACATAGCATTCACTAAGAAACCCGATGCTAATATTATGCCTACTCCTAAACTAATGCGTTGTAAGGTTGTTTTCATCTCTTTTTTATTTTTATGCTGCAAATGTACGAAATAAATTTCAATTAACAAGTTTTGCATCTTCAACTCTCACATATTCAGCCCCATCGGCTCACCTACTTTCCTTCCCGAATATCTAATTGTTAATTGTTCATTGCTAATTATTAATTATTTTGTACCTTTGCCCCATTATGAACAAATACGACATAGAAAAAGTTAAATTATTGCTTGAAAAACAGCCTGTTATAAGCATTATACCTCATAAAAATCCCGATGGCGATGCTATCGGAAGTTGCTTGGGGCTTTACTTATTTTTAAAACAATTGCACCATCAGGTTACAGTGGTGTCACCTAATGATTTCCCCGAGTTTTTAAAATGGATGCCTTCTGCTGCCGATATTCTCATCTACGATAATGAGCCTGAAGCAGCTACAGCACAGATTGAAAAATCAGAACTTATCTTTACGCTTGATTTCAATGCCTTAAAACGTGCCGATTCTCTGACAGCTTTATTAGAGGCTTCGGCGGCTACTTTTGTAATGATTGATCATCATCAAGCGCCCGATAAGTATGCCGAGGTTACTTTTTCTAATCCTCAGGCTAGCTCTACTTGCGCGATGGTATATCGTTTTATTGAGGCTATGGGGAAGGAAGACCTTATCAATAAAGAGATGGCTACTTGCCTTTATACAGGCTTGATGACCGATACAGGCAATTTTAAATACCCCACTACTACCAGTAATACCCTTCGGATTGGGGCTGCACTGATAGATAAAGGAGCTGACAATAGTTTGATTAACAGTAATACATTCGATACGTGGTCAAATAACAAAATGCATCTACTAAGTGTAGCTTTGCGCAACTTGGTGTATTTACCCGAGTATGGTACGGCTTACATTACTCTTACCGCCGATGAACTGCAAGCTCATAACCATCAAAAGGGTGATACCGAAGGTTTTGTGAACTACGGACTCAAAATTAAGGATACAGTATTGGCAGTGATTTTCATTCAAGAGGGCAGTTTTGTAAAAATGTCGTTGCGTTCTAAGGGCGATACCGATGTGAACCAAATAGCACGTACGCACTTTAATGGCGGAGGTCATATTAATGCAGCAGGGGGTAGGTATGATGGTACTATTGATGAGGCAGTAGCCTATTTTAGAAAAGTATTACCTACTTTTTTTAAGTAACAAATAGATGTTAATGGGGAAAAACTCATACAAATTTCACAGATAATACAGAGGTTGAAATGATGAATATACTAAAAAAAATAACTTTTATAGCCGCTATTGGCATTGTTTGGGTAAGCTGTGCCGATAGGCAAGCACGACACCCTGTGACTAAAAAAACGAGTACTTTCTTGAAAGAATCGGCGGAGAAAAATAAAGCCCTTTTGGCTAATGAACAGGCTGAAATAGATGCTCTTATCCAAAAGGACACAGTGCATACTTTTATCGATTCACAACACGGCTTTAAGTTTTATTACCTCACTCAAAATGCTACAGCTACTTATACAGCACAGTTTGGTGATGTGGTAACTTATGATTACAGTGTGCAAGACCTTAATGGGAATGAATTGTACCAAGAAAAACCAAATGGTGAATACAAGTATTATGTAGATAAAGAAGAAGTTTTTCAAGGATTGCGCTCGGCATTGAAATTGCTAAAAGAGAAAGAAAGTGGGGTGTTCTTTTTCCCCTCAGGTGTGGCGTATGGCTACCGAGGTGATAAAGATAAGATAGGCTATAACCAACCTATAATAGCTAAAATTGAAGTTTTTAGTATAGAAAAGAATCCTGAAAAGGTGCTACCTCGTCCCGAATAAGTGTTAAATTAATTCAGAATATATGAAACGATTGAATTTTATGGCATTGCTGTCGGCAATGTTTGTTTTTTTTGCTTGCGGTTCGCAAAAAAATGCCTATAAAGACTTAGGCGATGGTCTTTTTGCTGATATTGAAACAGCTAAAGGCAACATTATTGTAAAACTTAATTACAAAGAAACACCTGTAACCGTAGCTAACTTTGTAAGCTTAGCCGAAGGTACTAACCCTTACGTAAAAGCTGAATACAAAGGGAAACCTTTTTATAACGGTACTATTTTCCACCGTGTTATCAAAGATTTTATGATTCAAGGTGGCGACCCTACAGGCACTGGTATGGGCGATCCTGGCTATCGCTTTGAAGATGAGTTTGTTCCTACTCTTAAACACAGCAAGAAAGGAATACTTTCAATGGCTAACTCAGGTCCTAATACCAATGGTAGTCAGTTTTTTATTACTCACGTACCTACTCCGCATTTAGATGGTAGGCATACCGTGTTTGGCGAGGTTGTGAAAGGTTTAGAAGTTATTGATGCTATTGCAGCTGTTGAAACTAAAAAACCTGGAGATAAGCCTATTCAAGAAGTTAAACTGAACAAAGTAACTATAGTAGCCAATGGCAAAGAGGCAAAAGCATTTGAGGCTGTAAAAGTATTCACCGATTACATTAAAGAGGTAGAAGGTAGAGATGAGAAAGCTAAAGCTGTAGCGGCTGCCTTAGCTGAAGAGATAATAGCACAAGAGCAACAAGCCCAAGCTTTACCTTCGGGAGTTAAAATACTTAAATTAAACGCAGGTACAGGCAAACAACCTAACCAAAATGAATTTGCTATGGTGAACTATGCAGGTTATTTGCGCAATGGTACTTTGTTTGATTCTAATATCAAAGAAGTAGAAAAGAAATACAACAAATATAACCCTTTACGCGACCAGCAAAATGGTTATCAGCCTATACCTTTCCCTTATACTCCATCAGCTCAGTTGATACCAGGCTTTAAAGAAGCCCTTCTTACTATGAAAGTAGGTGATAAGATAAGAGTATTTATTCCTTCGGCTTTAGGTTATGGTGAAGCTGGTGCAGGAGAAGTTATTCCACCTAACAGTGACCTTATCTTTGATATTGAGATTTTAGATACTATGGCAATGCCTCAAGGAGGTAGATAATAGCTAAAACTATTTTATCTTTTATCTGAAGAAAATGAACATAAAACTTATTGCTGTTGGGAAGACCGATAACCCTGCCTTACAAGAGCTTGTAGGTATGTACCAAAAGAGACTTTCGTACTATACGAACTTTGAATTGCAATTGCTGCCCGATATTAAGAACAGCAAATCATTATCGGAAGCACAACAAAAAGTGAAGGAAGGAGAGCTTATTCTTGCTAATACAGAACTTTCACATCAGCTTGTTTTGTTAGACGAAAGAGGGAAAGAGTTTACCTCTGTAGCTTTTGCCGATGAGCTGCAAAAGAAAATGAATGCAGGTATTAAGCAACTTACTTTTGTAATTGGAGGACCTTATGGCTTTTCGGATGAGGTATATGCTCGTGCCAATGGTAAATTATCGCTCTCCAAACTTACTTTCTCACACCAAATGATACGTCTCTTTTTTGTAGAACAACTATACCGAGCCTTTACGATTTTGAGGAACGAGCCTTATCATCATCAGTAATATTGTCTAACTTCTTTACTTTAAGAAATGATTCGTGTTGTTCAATAGCCATTTCTATTTGGGCTACTATTTGCTCAACGGTATCATTTTCATAATCTATTTGCAAAGGGGGTTTAATAATCATTGATTGTTGAACCCCTTTCTTTTTTATATTAATTCCTTTTTTGTCGAAAGAACGCCTGAAGCCATCAATCACTATGGGTATTACTACGGGTTTGTACTGCTTAATGAGGTGGGCGGTACCTTTGCGAATAGGCTTCCAAGGTGAAGTGGTGCCTTGTGGGAAGGTAATTACCCACCCATCGGAAAGGGCTACGCCTATGTTCTCGACATCTGCTTGACGTACTTCACGGTGTATTTCTTTACCTTTCTCACGCCAAGTTCTATTCACAGGTATGGCTCCTGCATAGCCCAATATTTTGGGTAATATGCCCGATTTCATTGTTTCGGAAGCAGCTACGTAATAGATGTTGAGTTTAGGATTCCACAAGTAACCTACGTTATCTAAGGTGTTTTTGCGCCCTTTTAGGCTAGCATTGAACACGTGATACATAGCCGTTACATCGGCAAAGTAGGTTTGGTGGTTCGAAATGAATAATACGTTGGTAGGAGGCAGTTCTCGAATAATATCTGACCCTTCAATATTGAGTTGGTTAAACCCGTCATAACGACTATGGGTAATAAGTCCGAAAACGCGAATGAGCCACCTTTTTATAAAAAGCCTATGCCCAAAGGGATCTTTTTTAAATAGAACCATTGTTAGTTTGCTAATTTGCTGTGAGCTAATTTGTTATTTACAAATTACCTATTACTTCGTTTTTAGGATATTTTATTTTATATATAGGCAGGGGAACTTTGGCAAGGTTTTAAACCAAGGTTATAAGGAACATTTTTAACTATCTGAATAAGAATACATTTTTGAAGGATCTCCTCCG
>CAUREJ010000080.1:0-5407 GCA_963523735.1 uncultured Capnocytophaga sp. | reverse complement strand
ACAGTGGCTCCACAGTGGCTCCACAGTGGCTCCACAGTGGCTCCACAGTGGCTCCTCAGTGGCTCCACAGCGAAGAATCAGTGTAGGATCAGTGTAGGATCAGTGTAAGATCAGTGTAGGAAAGTCAGCTTTCTGGCGCAGCTGAGTAATTCCCAAATTTGCTAATTTCCAAATTTGCTAATTTCCAAATTTGCTAATTTTCTAATTCCCAAATTTGCCAATTTGCTAATTTATTCGTACCTTTGCAGCATCAAAAATAAAAAAGACTTCAAAATGAAAAAAATTATCTTAACTGCTGCACTTGCTGTAGCAACGTTCAGTGCCGTACAAGCACAAAAAATTAATTTAGGGAAAGCCGTAAATGCCGTATCAAAAGGAGCGCAAGCCCTCGCCTTTAGCAATGAAGATGCTAAAAAACTATCCAAAGAATCCGTAGATTGGATGGACGCTCACAACCCTGTAGCCGACAAAAAAAGCGCCTATACCAAACGCCTCAATCGCCTGTTCGATAAGCATAAAAATGAGGACGGAATGGAACTCAACTACAAAGTGTATGAAGTGGTGGACATTAACGCCTTCGCTTGTGCCGATGGTAGTGTACGCGTGTTTTCATCTCTTATGGACCTAATGACCGACAATGAGTTGTTAGCTATTATCGGACACGAAATAGGTCACGTAAAGAACGAAGATACCAAAGACGCTATTAAAGCTGCCTACACCCGTGCCGCCGTACAAGAAGCTGGTGCCGCCGCTTCAGGCGTCGTTCGTAAGCTTAGCGAAACCGAGTTAGGCGAAATGGCAAACGCAATGCTCGATGCCAAACACAGCAAAAAACAAGAATCACAAGCCGATGAATATTCATACAACTTTATGAAAAAACACGGCTATGATGTAGTTGCTGTCTACACCGCTTTTAAGAAATTAGCCTTGCTTTCATCAGGTGAAAAACAAAGTAATTTCCAAAAAATGATGAGCTCTCACCCCGATAGTGATAAGCGTGCCGAAGCTGCTAAAAAACGTGCTGTTAAAGACGGCTTATGGAAAGACCCAGGTGAGGTTACCTTACCTACAGCCCCTATAAAATAAAACAATCTCGCACAGATAACACTTAATTTAGTGTTATCTGTGCTACACTTGCAACAAAAAAAACGTGTCAGAAGCTAAAAAACTAACACCGAAATTGAAAAAAAGAAGAAAAAAAAATACTACCATTCAGAATAACAACACAAAGAAAAAACACCCCATTCGCAACTTCTTTATAGGGTTCTTCCTACTGCTGATAGTAATAGGAATAGCCTCAGGTGTGTATATACGCACCTACTACCCCGCTATTTACCAAAAAATACTCAACAAACTCACTATCAAAATCAATTCTACCTATGAAAACGAACGCATCGAACGCATAGTAGGCTTGCATTACAACAAAATTTTCGGTATCGACCTCTCTCACTACCAAGAACGTGACGAAATACAGTGGGATAGCCTCTATATACGCCATAAAAACGCCCGTTATCCCCTCCAATTTGCCATTTTTCGCGCTACTATGGGGAACGAAGCCACCGATAAAAACTTTGCTCATTTCTTTGACGAAGCTAAAAAACACCAACTCATACGCGGAGCTTACCACTATTACCGCCCCGATGAAGACCCTGTTCTACAAGCCCAATCATACCTCAAAAATGCTCCCTTACAAACAGGCGACCTCCTCCCTATTATCGATGTAGAACAACTGCCCAAAACCAAAACCAAAGAACAATTCATCACCGATATACAAAAATGGATGGATATAGTCGAAAAACACTACCAACGAAAACCCATTTTGTACACCTATATCAGCTTTTACGAAGATTATTTGTACCCCACCTTTAAGCAATACCCTCTTTGGGTAGCAAACTATAACAATGTAGCTGCCCCAACATCAGTTTTTAAGTGGCAACTGTGGCAATTTACCGAAAATGGCATCACCGCAGGGGCTAAAGCAAAGATTGACTTTAATATTTTCAACGGAAATATAGTCCAACTAAACGAATTCTTGCTAAAATGACCAAAAAAGAACTCCGAACCTACTACAAACAGCTCCGAGCTGCCCTCTCGCCACAAGAGCGTGAAACAATGAGCCAACAAATAACACAGAACCTACTGAAGTTGCCTATATGGCAATATAGTACCTACCACATCTTCTTGCCTATTGAAAAACTGCACGAAATCAATACTTATCATATCATATCACTGCTAAAAGAGCAGCACAAAACCATTGTAGTTCCCGTAATGCAACCCGAAACCAAAAACCTTACCTCAGTACTACTCACGCACCAAAGCCAACTGCAAACCAATACGTGGGGCATACCCGAACCACAAGAAGGCACAGCCATTCCTGCCGAAAAGATACAGGTAGTATTTGTACCCCTATTAGCTTACGATAGTACTGGCAACCGTGTAGGTTACGGCGGTGGTTATTACGACCGCTTTTTAGCTCAATGCCCCCCTGCAACCCTTAAAATAGGACTCTCCTTCTTCCCCTCCCACCCCCATAGTTTTACAGCCATCACCCACAAAAACGATATACTTTTAGATTATGTAGTAACCCCCAAAGGAATTGGTCATTTTCAAATTTGATAATTTTCAAATTTGCTAATTGCTAATTGTTTTGTACCTTTGCCGAAAATTAGATGAAAAATGCTTATCATAGGAATTACAGGAGGAACAGGGTGTGGTAAAACCACCGTTGTAAATCAGATTATTAAAGAACTTTCGGGCGAAGAAGTAACCGTTATTTCACAAGATTCGTACTACAAAGATTTGAGCCATCTCAGCTTTGAACAGCGTACAAAAATTAACTTTGACCATCCCAATTCTATCGATTTTGAACTGCTGAAACAACACCTTTTAGCACTAAAAGCAGGCAGTGAAATAGATAGCCCCACCTACTCATTTGTCGAGCATAACCGCACTGACGAAACCATACGCCTTAAGCCTACTAAGGTAGTAATTGTAGAAGGAATTCTTATCTTCTCTCACCCCGATATACGTGAACTTTTTGATATTAAAATATTCGTTCACGCCGATTCCGACGAACGACTCATACGCCGTATTAAGCGCGACATTACCGAACGCGGTCGTGATATAACCGAAGTACTGAATCGCTACCAGAATACACTCAAACCTATGCACCTTCAGTTTATCGAGCCTACTAAAGAGTTTGCCGATATTATCATTCCTAACAACCGCCGCAATACCGTAGCTATCGATATTCTAAAAACCCTTGTTCACAACCGTATTTTCCACCGATAATGAAGAAGTTATTCGCATACCTCTCAGTACTAAAAGGCTACAAGTTATACTTAGCTATTCTTGCTTTTTTTGCAATATGGATGTCCTTTTTTGATGCTAATTCACTACTCACTCACTATGAATTGAACAAAGAAAGAGACAAGCTGAACAAACAGCGACAGTTCTTACAACGTGAAGTAGAGAAAGACAAGAAAGAATTAGAAGCCCTTTATACTGAAGAAGGCAAAGAAAAATTAGGACGTGAAGTGTATAACCTAAAACACGATAATGAAGAAGTATTCATCATAGAGTACGATACAATAAATTAGACACAAAAAAACTCTGACAAAGTTTGCGACTTTGTCAGAGTTTTTTTATTGTAAGACACTTAGCTTTACTTCATTAATACATTAATTCTACTTCTTTAAGTGAAAACTGCTCAGTATTGTTTTCAGTTTCTACCACAAGTTCACCACAGGAATTTACCCCCTTTATAATCCCCATAAAATGAGTACCATTAGGCAAACGAAAAGTAGATACCTTATCTACTCGGTACAGAAAATCTCTGTAAATAGGATATATTTCTTGAAAAGAAGTAGAGGCTAAGGCAGAGAGTTCTTTCTCTAAGTTAAGTACAATAGCTTTTAGTAAGTGTTTTACCTTAAGTTCTTTACCCCACACCAATTTCAGCGATGAGGCTTTAGGTAGCCCTTCAAACTCCACCTGATTTACATTTATACCTATACCTATTACACTTTTCACAAGTAGTTGCCCTTGCAATACATTTTCAATAAGGATACCCCCCACCTTCTTATTAGCAATAATAATATCATTAGGCCACTTAATGTGTATATCAGGGGTGTCTTGGTAAGCTTTTAAGGTTTTTACCACAGCAATAGGCACCAGCATATTCAGCAAGAAAGCCTTATCTACAGTTAGGTTATGGGGGATAAACAGCGTGCTAAAAGTGAGGTTCATATAAGGAATACTTTGCCATTTAGCTCCGTATTGTCCTACGCCTGCCGTTTGCCGAGGGGTGAAGATAGTAAGGTAATTAGGCAATGAAGACTCCGTGCGAATAAGGTCTTTTAGGTATCTATTAGTAGAATCAACTGTTTGTAGGGTAATAAGATTCATATCAGAATTGGAAATAGATAAACGGCTGGGCATCACTGGAAGCCGTAGCGTATACCACCCAAAAAGTAAGAGCTATGATTACCGCTTTAAACACTATTGGCATACTATCAAACAAGTTTTTGAGTTGCTCGTTCATATTCTTAGGGAAGAAATGCCATACATAGCCAATAGCAATCAGTATAAATACATTGCGATACCCCTGAATAATGGTTTTCCATTGTTCAAAATTAAAAGTAAGCTCATAAATATTATTGATGATGTTCAGGGCTATATCAAAATCACGTGAACGGAAGAATATCCAGCAGAAAGCCACAAAATGAAAAGTAATAAGTACCGCTACCACACTGGTAATACTGCGCCAAAGTGTTTTCTTATCACGGGCTTGAGTAGGGAAAAGTTCTACAAAGGTTTTGTGTACAGCTAATGCCAGTCCGTGTAAAGCCCCCCAAATAATAAATCGTAGATTAGCCCCGTGCCACAAACCACCCAGTAACATAGTAGTCATCTGGTTAAAGCCACTTCTCAACGACTTTTGTTTGTTCTTAGCTACAATTATAGAAAGAATAAACACAACCAAGGCTCCCAAGCTAATATATAGTGGTAAGGGGGTAATGGCATACATTTTATAGCCCCATAACAAGGTTGCACCAAAGAATACTGAAGGAAAAAAGTATCCCCAAAAAGTACCTTTTCTATTCCCTCCTATCGATATATATAGGTAATCTTTCAGCCAAGTAGAGAGTGAGATATGCCACCTACGCCAAAACTCAGTAATATTCTGTGATTGGTAAGGGGTACGGAAGTTAATTGGCAGTGTAAAGCCCATTAGTAGTGCTAAACCTATTGCCATATCGGAATAGCCAGAGAAATCACAATATATTTGCAGCGTATAACCGTATACCGCCATTAGGTTCTCAAAAGCACTATAACTGTTAGGAGCATCAAATACCCTATCTACAAAATTAAGTGATATATAATCGGAAATAACAGCCTTTTTAAG
>CAUREJ010000079.1:0-5951 GCA_963523735.1 uncultured Capnocytophaga sp. | reverse complement strand
GTTTGATTAAGGTACACAATCTTCTTTGTTTCAAAGAATGGTTCATCAAAATACTTACTAATATCAGTAACTTCTGCCTGTACAAAGGTGGCTAACTCTTCCGTAAGGTCGCCACCTTTTAGGTAGAGGATACCATTAGGCAGTTCATTACGTGATATTGTCTTGAATTTTCCTTTCACCCAAGGTACAAAATCTTTCATTTGGGTAACAGCACGGCTAACTACAAAATCGTATTGGCTTTTTAGTTCTTCAGCCCTTATTTGCATAGCAGTTACATTTTTAAGTTGTAATGCTTTCACCACCTCTTGCACTACTTTTATCTTCTTACCTATCGAATCTACTAAAGTAAAATGACAATTAGGGAACAGAATTGCCAAAGGAACACCAGGGAACCCTCCACCTGTGCCCACATCTAATAATTCAGTCCCCTCTACAAACTGAATGCGTTTGCCAATAGCCAAACTGTGCAATACGTGCCGTTCGTAAAAAGAGTCCATATCTTTGCGTGATATAACGTTAATCTGTGCATTCCATAGCTCATAAAGCTGCTGTAGTTCAGCAAATTGCTCTCGTTGTTCTTCTGTAAGAGAAGAAAAGTATTTTAGTATAATCTCCATAGTTACTAAATATATTACATATAAAAAATGTTCCTTTACTCAATTATTTTCCCCAAAAGCACAACCAATCCTTGTACCGAACGGGTAAATATAAGATATTCACTACCACCTTCCACAAGGCGGTATTTCTTTTTAATCTCTTCTACACTCATCGGATAGTTCTTGGAAAGAATGCAGTATTTGCTTCCAGCTTTTAGCTCTTTAGGATTGATAGCTGTCACCTGCAATACCCGCCCTGCAAAAGGTAGTTTAGGTTCTTCAGAGGTATATAAGTGCGTATTCACCTCCAACTTTTCCACTCCAAAATGCGCAGCCACATAATTAAAACCTCCTGATTTTAGCAAAGCATTATTAGGAATGTACAAGTACTGCTTAGGTGCACTATAAACAGCTTTAGCAGTATGTAAAGCTTCTTCTGCAAATTGCAAGATAGGCTCTTCACTCTCCAAATTCACACAATGTATTTGTACTTCCACATCCTGTTTAGGTTCTTGTACTATGAGTACCTCTTTTACCTCATTGCGCACTGCTATTAGGTGGATATGGCTTATTTTAGGCAAGGTAAGCAGCAAGTAACTAAGGTCTATCATAGGTGATAATTTCGTAAGCACCTTATCTGCCTTTTGTAGCAATAACGGCTGTAAGGCTAAGATATTAGGCGATAGGTCTTCTAACAAAAACTTTTTCTGTTTATGTATATCTCTGCGCGCAGGGTCAAGGTAAATAACCTCATAAGGTGCAGTAGTTTCTTCTAAAAAGTGCTCTGCAGTTTGTCTTATAAAATTTGCTTTCCGCCCTAATACTTGCCAGTTATGCTCCACTTTGCTCAAAAGCTCCTCATCTTGTTCTACTAAAGTAACTTCTTTAAAATGTTCTGAAAGAAAGAAAGCATCAACCCCAAAACCACAAGTAAGGTCTAAAAACCGTTCTCCTACCAAGCCTTGTGCTTTGTATTTAGCAGTAACCTCCGATGAAGTTTGTTCTAAATTCAGTCCTTTAGGAAATAAAATACTCTCAGCCAACAAAAAAGGCAGCTTCTTGGCTGCCACACGCCTACCCTCTATTTGCTGTACCAAATCCTTATTGCTCAGCTCTTTAAATATAGGTTTCTTCAAGAGCAATGCTGTAGTAGCTCCCTCATATCTCCCGATAAACTCTTGTACTTCTTTGTCTAACAAATTCATAGCGTGCAAAGATAGTGTATTTTTATGAAATTTAAAGCCATTTCTTACGTCTGAAATAAAAAATCATACCCACCGATATACCAATCATCACCAACCATACCAACGGATATGCCCACCACCACTCTAATTCGGGCATATACTTAAAGTTCATACCATACACTCCTACAATAAAAGTAAGCGGAATAAAAATAGTCGAAATCAAGGTCAGCAAGCGCATAATATTGTTCATCTTGTTGCTCATAGCCCCCATATAGGTATCTGTAAGCCCCCATAATATATCCCGATAAGTAGTAAGAGTCTCTACTATCTGTATAGTATGGTCGTGTAAATCTTTAAAATAGTGCTTAGTATCAGTATCTATCAAATAATGAGTGTTCTTTTCAATCTTGTTCACCACCTCACGTGCAGGCACTATCGATTTCTGCAAGAAAATAGCACTCTTTTTCAGCAACTGAATTTCAGAAATCATATCTTCACGAGGGTGAATAATTATCTCATCTTCAATACTTTCTATTTTTTCGCTTACCTTGTCTAAAATCACAAAATAGTTGTCTATTATAGTGTCCAAAAGTCCGAACAGCAGGTAATCAGCTGGACGCTTTCGCAAAGTGGTATCAGCATTTTGCAGTCGTTTGCGTACAGGTTCAAACACATCTTCTCCTTCACTTTCCTGAAAAGTAATAAGGTAGTTCTTACCCAATAGCAAAGCCAAATGTTCCGAAATAAGCTGCTCTTCCTTTCCGTAGTACAACATCTTGATGATAACAAGAATATGGTCATCTAAAATTTCTACTTTAGGGCGATGTTCAGTATCCAGCACATCTTCCAGAAGCAAGTTGTTCAGTTGTGTATAAGCTCCGAGTTTCTTTATTTCCTCTATATTGTTCAGCCCATTTACATTTATCCAAGTAATCCGATTGTCTGCAATAGTACTCAAAGCCTCTTCTGCCCATTGTACTTTCTTCATCGAGTAAGAGTTCTCGTTATAGGCAATTACTTCTATGTTAATAGGCTTTTCTTTATTGCCAAAATACACCAAACTACCTGCGGGCAAACCTACCTTTTTAGACCTATTTGCCTTGCGTTTCTTCTTCGCTGTAAAGGCTATATTTTTATTCATATATACTTATTATTCTAATATATTGGTTATAAATATTTTATAAAACATATTTAAAGTTAAAATACAATGGCAGTAACAAATACGAAAGCATTAGTAAGTGCAAAAAGCAACCGTTACACCTGTGAAAAAGTCAATTTAATATACTGATAATCAGTATTATTACACAAATGTATGTAGCAAAATAGGATAGTATTGAAATAATAACTTAAATAAATAGTTTATATTTTAATTGTAAAACACTCTATTTCAGTAATATATAATTCATTAAATGAGTTACAAGTCACTATTAACTTCACGGAGTTGTATTCGCAACCTGTAATACTTTCCCATTAAATACAGCACTACCATTCAAAGCAAAATCTGCTATATAACACGCCATTTGTTGCGGACTAACATTGGCTTTGTAGTCTGGAAAGGCTTCTGCAAGCATCTCTGTCTGTACAGCTCCTAAGGCTAAAGTATTAAAAATAATACCTCTCTCCTTGTACTCTTCTGCCAAAAGCTCCGATAAGGTAATCAAAGCCCCTTTGGACGAGCTATAAGCTGCCAATCCACCAAACTTCAAACTCCCTTGTATGCCTCCCATACTACTGATGCTTACCACGTGTGAGCCTTTGCCCATAAAAGGCAAAACTTTCTGAGTAAGCTGTGCCACTCCAAATACATTTACCTTGTACACTTCTAAAAAATCAGCCTCAGTAAGAGCTTCAAAAGGTTTATTAATGAGTTTCCCAGCATTGTGAATTAGTATATCCACCCTACCCCACTGCTTTTTTACAAACTGAGCTACCGCCTCTCTATCAGTCTTAAGAGTAATATCAAAGGCAAAACAATGTACATTAGACAAATTAAGTGCCTCTATAAAAGCAGTATGCCGCGAAAGGGCTAAAATGTTATGCCCTTCCGCAGCCAACTGTTTTACCAGCTGAAAGCCTATGCCCCTACTGGTACCTGTTATAATAATATTCTTCATTCTATTGTTATTCTCATCAATTCACAAATCTGTCAATTCACAAATTTGCTAATTGAGTTTATCCCAAGAAATGCATTTTTCCTATAAAGAACAAGACAATATAACCTATTATCATACTCACAACCCCCATAATAAGTCCCATTTTTAGCATATCCCCTTGCTTTACCAAACCTGTAGAGTATGCAATAGCATTCGGAGGTGTAGAAATAGGCAAACACATTGCCGACGATGCCGCTAAAGCTATCCCAATAAGAATTGTCGAAGTACCTCCTATATCACCTAATCTGTCACCCATACCTTTACAAATAGTTACTAATATAGGAATAAGCAAAGCTGCTGTAGCTGTATTCGATATAAAGTTGCTCAAAATATAGCAAATAGCCCCCGATGCAATCAGTACAACTAATGGCGACCACGAGCCAAATGGTATACTCTCAATAGCAAGGTCTGCCAAGCCCGAATCATTCATACCCAAGCCCAAAGCAAAACCACCTGCTACCATCCAAATAACACTCCAGTTAATCGATTGTAAGTCTTTAGCAGTAATCACACCCGTAGCCGCAAAAATGCCCATAGGCACTAAGGCAACCGTATTAGCGTCGATACCACTTATATTGCTGGGTATCAACCACAAAATGATAGTAATAATAAAAGTACCACTCACTACCCACATACGCCAACCCCTATGCACCTTACCTAAAATGTGCAAGTTAATCGTTTTTTGGGTAAAGGGGAAAAACTTCAATATAAGTCGCCACGAAATGAAAAGTAATAAAAGCACTAAAGGAAACATAAACGCCATCCATTCACCAAAATCAACCCCCATATTCAGTCCTTTAGGGTCGTTCAAGGCTTGCAAAGCAATAGCGTTCGGAGGCGTACCAATAGGGGTAGCCATACCGCCTAAGTTAGCAGCAATAGGTATACTCATCGTCAGTGCTATACGTCCTTTACCATTAGCAGGCAAAGCCGCAAAAACAGGCGTCAGAAAAGTGAGCATCATCGCTGCCGTAGCCGTATTGCTCACAAACATCGAGAAAACTCCCGTAATAAGCAAAAATCCTAATAGCACATTCTCACTCTTACGCCCAAACGGACGTATCAAAGTCTTAGCAAGCAACACATCTAAGCCCGATTTCGTAGCAGCTATAGCTAAGAAAAAACCACCCAAAAAGAGCATAATCACAGGGTTAGCAAAGGTAGCCATAATCTCCTTACTGCTCAGCAGTTTGCCAAACACCTCATTCTGTTCTCCTTTAAAGAAGAATAAACTATGATTAGAAACCGTTAAGCACATCAGCGTAATAATGCCCAATGAAGTAGCCCACGAAGGGATAGCCTCAGTTACCCACATTAGGGTCGCAAACACAAAGATAGCGATAATTCGCTGTTGTACCACCGTCAGCCCATCAATATGAAACACCTCAGTAGGTAAATTCCACACCACAGCCGTTGCAATCACAATGCAAATCAAAGCAATAAGGTGCTTTTTCTCAAAGTGATTAGTCATTACATTTTCTAATTCTTTCGACATAATATTTTTGGTAAGATTAAAAAGTTATTAGCAATATCATTTCAAGCCACAAAAGTATAAAATAAATAATAAATCACCAAAAAAACCCGATATTTTTTATTAAAGATTTTTCTTCTATATAAAATTCCTTATTTTTTAGCGGAAAACTTCAGATGCCTCACAATAATACCGCCCTCATACCCACCACCCCGCAAGCAGTCCTACCCTTTGGGCAAAGCAAAACACCTTACTGCATACTTATATTATGTGACCACCCCTCTTTAATTTATCTTCAGGATATTCCCTAAGCTTAGTAGCTTCACACTAAAAATTGCTAATTTCCTCATTTTCTTTGCGAATAATGCAAAAATCTCGACCCTCGCCCCCCTTTTTATCTAAAAAACGCATTCCCTTAACAATCAATCTGTTACACCAACAACACTGCCCCAAGCATCTTATAGCCGTAACGAAGGCAGAGCGAAGCCATACCGAAGGCAGAGCGAAGGGTGAGCGAAGGATAAGCGTTATAGCACTGAATATCAAG
>CAUREJ010000078.1:0-6877 GCA_963523735.1 uncultured Capnocytophaga sp. | reverse complement strand
ATACCCTATCTACAAAATTAAGTGATATATAATCGGAAATAACAGCCTTTTTAAGCAGTCCCCCTATAATGAGGAACAGAGCCATTGAGGCTTCTTCTTTAGTAAGAGTTATTTTTTTGTATATCTGCGGAATGAAATCTTTAGCACGTACAATAGGTCCTGCTACCAACTGAGGGAAGAAACACACAAAGAAAGTAAAATCTAAAAAGCTTTTAGCAGGCTCTATCTCACGGCGGTATACATCAATGGTATAGCTCATAGTTTGGAAGGTATAGAATGAAATACCTACCGGCAAGAAAATATCTTGTAGGGCAAAGTTGCTTTGCAAAATAGCATTAAAGCTATCAATAAGGAAATTAGTATACTTAAAATAGCCTAATATACCTAAATTGGTAACCATACTTACAGCCAAGAAGAACTTACGCCAGCCTTGTTTTTGGCTTTTGTATATGCGTTCTGCAAAATAATAGTCTAACAATGAAGATATAATAAGCAGCACGAAGTAATTACCACCAGCCTTATAGTAGAAAAACAGTGAAAATAACGTAACATATACGGTACGAAAAGTAGCGTGGTTACGGGTAAGTATATACACTAAATAAAAAGCTAAAAATAACCCCAAAAACAGACTGCTATTAAATAGCATTGGGTGTTGGGGGTTAAAAGTGAAGTTATCAGTAATCCACTGTACTAAGGTTGATGTGTTCAATTTAAGTAAGGTTTTAAGGGGAGTTTTATTTGTTGTTTATAGTTCTGATAATTACTCATAAAGGCATCGTAAAAAAGAGAGCCTTGTTCTAAATACCCATCACGAGTGTAGTGCACACGATCACCGGCAATGAGTTTTTCTTGGATAAAACGAGTCATTGCTTCATTACCTCCTAAAGCGCGATACAAGTCGAATACACTATAGTTTTCTTTTATCGAATTGTCAATAAGTGTATTGGCATACTCCATACATAAAGGGTTAGGGTTCTTCTTTTTGTACAGTGAAGGCGGAGGGGTAGTAAGCAGTATAGGACATTGACCGTAACTATTCCGTATAGCCTCAATAAACTTAGTAACTTCGGCATCATAACGTTCTGCCGACAATTTGCCAAAAGTTTCATTAGTACCCAATGAGATGACTATCAAATCGGGGGAAAGGGCTTTTATCTGTTCAAAGAAACGAGATGACTTGTTATAATCGGAGAAATGAGCTCCGTTTACGCCTATGGTGTGGTATATAATACCATTGTTATTGTTCTCTAACACAATTCCATTGAGGGTAAATGAGCTACTTTCGGCATTAGGTGTAAGGTATATTTTATCAGACACCTCTAAACTATCATAAGCGTAATAGCTGTAAAGAGCATTGGCATTAAGGATGGTGGCATTACTCATATCGACCTTAGTATCGGGGGCTGAAGCCAGCTGTTTGGTAGGAATATGCAATACTTGCCCTATGCGTATTTTATTTGACTTCAGCTTATTAGCTTTCTGCACTTGAGCTATCGTAGAGTGATACTTTTTTGATATGCTATACAAAGTTTCGCCTTTAGTTACCTTATGTGAAACACTTTTAGGAGCTGAAGGTTTTAACGGAGTTACCTTTCCGACATTAGTAGCCAACTCAAAAAGGCGTTGGTTATCGGGGGTAATGATTTTTAGAGTATTAAAAGTGTAATCTTTATTCTTGAGGTTTAGCTCTATTACAAAATTCTTTTTATTAGTAGAAAGAGCGTAACCTGTAATACCCGACAGGTCGGAGTTCTTTTCAGCATTCCAAGAGATATTAGAGGAAAAAGTCACATTTTTGCCTCCGTTAGTCTTGATAAGTGAATAAGGAAATACTAACCCCAATCCTGCATTCCCAAATACTTCTTGCAGGCGTACTCTCATTAGGTTGGTCATCACATCGGCTTGGATATGTGAATCACCTATATGTACTATATTCAGCTTGCGGTCGTGAAAGGTATCAAGAGCTACTAACTTTTCAAAGAAAGGGTTCAGTGCCGAAGCGTTGTAAAAGTTATTGTATTCTAAAGGTACCCTTTTGCCTGTTTTAACTACTGAAGTTTTGGGTATGTTAATAGCAGTAGTGTAGTTCACGCTAAAATATACCGAGAGTATAAGCGCAAACAGCACAAAGGCTATGATTTTTTTAGTTTTAAAAAAATGTTTCATTGTTATTGTTGTTTATAGTGTTCGTATTCTTTCATTAGTTTGTTGTAAATAAGGTGTGCTACTTTCTTAGCACCTCGTGCATTGAAGTGGGTGTAATCCTTACTTGCTAAAGAGGGGTTAGCTTCTACCCATTGCTTCATACTACCAGCTCCGCCCATCAGTTCATAAAGGTTGATGAATCCTGAATGGGTTTGGTTAGCATAGTGGTGTTGTGCTTTAGCTAAAGGTACCACAGCCTTATCGGTTTTCATTTCCATATTTACCTTGCTCGATTTATCGGCTGTGGATACAATGAGTATAGAGGTGTTAGGGAAACAAGCTCTTAGTTGGTTCACTACGCGGGTCATACCGCGTTCGTACCACGAATAATCTAAAGAACCGTAATTTAGTACATTTGCACCAAAGTGCAGCACTATAAGGTCATATCCTCCTAAAGTTTCGTCGAATTGGTTCATCAAATCGGCATTAAAGAGGGATAAAGGTAATCCTGAATTACCTCGACTAGAAAAGTTATCGACATAGACGCCTTCACGTTGGGTTGAACTAATTCCATAAAAAGGGATAGAATCACTATGGTAAAAAGTGAGGCGTATGGCTTTAGTATTTTGCTCATCGGTAAGAGGCAAAACATTTAGCAGGCGGTCGGTATTCAGTGTTTTAACTACTTTTACGGTATCGTAACTAATCTCGACAGTAGCTTGTTTGTTACCCGATTTTCCGTAGAACAAAACAGGTGCATATAGCTGATTGATATGAGCTTGTTGTGAAGACCTGTATTGTACCCACGTACCATTGCCTTGCGTAAAGAACACTTGTCCGCTTACCCCAAAGGGGCGTATGGGGCGTTTTACATTCACATAGGACTGAGTACGCCAAGTGTTGGAATAGCTATGGGCTACACTCCCTCTGGACTTAGCGGACTCGGAAGTAATGGGCAAAAAGCCAATACCATTACCGCCGTAAGCTTGTTGGAATAGGGCTCTTAAATCCTGCACGATAAGGTCGCCATCGGTCATTGAATCACCATAGTACCCTATGCGTATGCTGCCTTTTTTAGTAGTTTCTAAGTTTTGTAATTTTTTAAAGAAACCTACCAGATGTTGTTCTGTATTCTTAGGCTTTTTCACTTCGACTAATGAGTCGTTGGCTTGGTGCAATACCGAGTCGATTTTAGCTCCTCCTATGGCTTCTATCATCAGGCTATCCATTACCACATTGGTTGTTGGGGTACTTTCGGCAGTAAAGATACGTGCAGGCAAGTACTCTTTAGCTGTTACGAACAAGAGTGTTGCCAATATTATGATGATAAATGCTTGTTTAAAATAGGAGGTATTCACGGTGTTATTTAGTTCTTTTCAAGGGGCAAAAATACAAATTATTTTTTAAATAACAATCACTTGACTAAAATTTCGGTAACTCCCAACGGTATTTAAGCGATAGCAATCGGACTGCTATTACTACCATTATAGTGATGAATATCACTAAGTTATGTTCTACAAAACTATTGATTAAGAAGTAAACAGTTCCGCCAGCAATACAAGCTGTTGCGTAAATTTCTTTATGGAATACGGCAGGGAGTTTGTTAGCTAATATATCACGGATTACGCCTCCGAAGCTACCTGTCATAGTACCCAAAATTATGGCTATGGTAGGTGATAGCCCAAAGCGCAAGGCTTTTTCTATCCCTATGATAGTAAAGACGCCCAGCCCGATGGTATCAAAGAGCATTAGGGACTTGCTCCAATGTTCGGAAAACTGTTTTTTGAAGATAACGGTTACTACCACGCTGATGACTATCATCAGTATATAGGTTAGGTTGTTCATCCAGAATACGGGGATGCTGCCTATCATAATATCACGTAGGGTGCCCCCTCCTACTCCTGTTACGAAGGCTAAAATAAGCATTCCGAACACGTCCATACGGCGTTCTAAGCCTACTAATACGCCTGAAACACCAAATACGGCTGTTCCTATTAAATCCCAAAGGTAAATCTGGTCAATTTCTGACAATGTTTTAATAAAATCTTCCATTATTAAGTTTCTATTTTACTTCCAAATTTCTGTAAGTTTCCAACTCTCGGCTACAGGTATAAACACATAGGTAATTCCGCTTTCGGTGTTTTTACAGCACACATTATGAGGGTAATAACTGAATGTATAGGTCTGTAGATTATGCATATCGTCTGTAAGGAGTTCTTCTTCGGTAACTAATACGCTGCCGTCTGTTTCCACAGAAAAACGCAGCAAAGGTTCGCCAACGTGTTGTTGCCTAAACGCCATATTAGTTATAAATTGGTTAAAAAAGTCGGGGAACTGTTTTTGAGCAGCTTTTAGCTGTTTGGTTTGCTGTTCTATCTCGGCATAAGGTTTCCAGTTACCGTCTTTTTGTTGTAGAAACACTTGGTTACAATCCTCTTTTGCGGTTATAAGAGTATAGAGTTGCACATCGGTATAAGGCAAACGGCTTAGCAACTGATAGCGGTAATAGGTTTTATTGTCTTTTTGGAGGCTATCTTGTACCCAATAAGTGCGGTTTTCACCTGCAACGCTCTGTATTTGTTCTATTTTAGCTTTCACTTCTGCTAATTCGGCAACTGTTTGCTTTGCTGTATCGGCATTGCAAGTTTTTTTGAGGCTGATAACGGCGTTATTGCAGGAGAAAAGCAGTATTGAAAGTGTTATTATTGAAAAGAATTTCATATTTCGGGCATTACTGATTAGTTTTGTTTTATAATGCATACTTGTTAATTTTACTGTTTAAATACTCATTCTCTTTTATACAAACTCAAAGCGTACCATTCCGTCGATATCGATTTTGGTAAGTTTTACTTTGTGAAGGGTATTCACTAAGGCGGGATCCCAAGGGGCTTTTACTTTTACATAGTTCTCGGTAAAACCGTGTATGTAGCCTTGCTTGTTGTCACTTTCAAAAAGTACTGTTTTTTCTTTTCCAAGCTGACTGGTATAAAAAGCGTTGCGTTTCTTTGCCGACAATCCGCGTAACATTTTACTGCGTTTGGCGCGTACAGCATCGGGTACGACGCCTTCCATAAGCACTGCTTCGGTATTGTCGCGCTCGGAATAGGTGAATACGTGTAGGTAGGAAATATCCAAATCATTTAGGAAGTAATAGGTTTCCAAGAAATGTTCATCGGTTTCACCAGGGAAGCCTACAATGACATCGACCCCTATACAAGCATCGGGCATTACCTCACGTATTTTAGCTACCCTACTCACATAGAGTTCACGCAAATAACGGCGTTTCATCTTTTTGAGAATTTCATTACTTCCACTTTGTAAGGGGATATGGAAATGAGGCACAAAGCTGTTGGATTGCGCTATAAAATCGATTGTTTCGTCCTTAATAAGATTGGGTTCGATAGACGAGATGCGAAGGCGTTCGATACCTTCGACCTTATCAAGCGCTTGTACTAACTCCAAAAAGGTATGTTCGTGTTTCTTATTGCCAAACTCTCCCTTGCCGTAATCACCTATATTCACGCCGGTAAGTACGATTTCTTTAATGCCTTTATCTGAAATCTTTTTGGCGTTACTCAATATATTCTCAATAGTATCACTACGCGAAATACCACGTGCCATAGGTATGGTGCAGTAAGTACACTTATAGTCACAACCGTCTTGCACCTTTAGGAAAGCACGCGTACGATCACCAATAGAGTAGCTGCCTACATAGAAATCGGTTTCGGAAATTTCACAGGAGTGTACTACCCCTTCGTTGTTTTTTGTAAGGTCGTCAATATACTGGGTGATATTAAACTTTTCTTTAGCCCCCAAAACTAAATCGACCCCATCGACAGAGGCGAGTTCTTCAGGTTTTAACTGGGCGTAACATCCTACTGCTGCCAAGAAAGCTTTAGGGTTCGTTTTCAGTGCTTTGCGCACTATTTGCTTAAATTGCTTATCGGCATTTTCGGTTACTGAACAAGTATTAATGACGTATATATCGGCAGGGTCGTCAAAATCTACACGCTGGTAGCCCTCTTCTTCAAAGCTACGTGCAATGGTAGAGGTTTCGGAAAAGTTGAGTTTGCAACCCAAGGTATAAAATGCTACTTTCTTCATTTTTAAGTTTTTAAGGTGTTAGAAAAAATCTCTTTCTAAGAAATATTGCACAATAGCTTTTTTCATCAGTATGGTTTGTTCACCGGCTTTTAGGGCGGGGAGTTCTTTGACTAATCGGTAGTGAGGCCATCCATCGGGGTCGGTGAACTCATAGCTATAATACCCAAAGGGTTCGAGGAGTTTGCAGATAGCGATATGCATAAGGTCTACTTTTTCGTCCTTAGCATAGGGTCGTCCTATCTGTCCTAATTCCTGCACGCCAATAAGGTAGATAATAGCATCTACGCCTAAGGTTTCGCCTTCGGCAAACTGAGAGGATAGGCGTTGTACGAGCTTATCCCAGTGTGCTTTTAGCTGTTCGTGTTCCGTCATAGTAGATTTTTTTAGGGCGCAAAGATACGAAACAATTGTCAATTAGCAAATTTTGAAAATTAGCAAATTTGGAAATTAGGTAGCTGCGTCAGAAAGCTGACTTTTTTTATAGTGATCCTACATCACATACTCAGCTGCGCCAGCTCGCTGACTTTCCTACACTGATCTTACACTGATCTTACACTGATCTTACACTAATCTTACACTGATCCTACACTGATCCTACACTGATCCTACACTGTGGAGCCACTGTGGA
>CAUREJ010000077.1:0-7572 GCA_963523735.1 uncultured Capnocytophaga sp. | reverse complement strand
TTAGCAAATTAGCAAATTAGCAAATTAGCAAATTAGCAAATTAGCAAATTAGCAGATTAGCAAATTAGCAGATTAGCAAATGTAAGTATTTACTAATCTGCTAATTTATTTTTTATAAATCTGCTAGAATATTTGATTTCTAACTAAATCATCAAAAGTTTCGGCTTTTCGGATGAGTTTGGCTTCACCGTTTTGCCATAGTACTTCGGCAGGGCGTAGGCGTGAATTGTAGTTGCTTGCCATAGTGTAGCAGTACGCACCTGCATTGTGGAAGCACAATATATCACCTTCGGTAATCTCGGCTATTTGTCGGTTTGAAGCAAAGGTATCTGTTTCACAAATATAACCTACAACCGAGTAAAAACGCTTTTTGCCTTCGGGGTTGGAAATATTTTCGATATAGTGAGTAGCTCCGTAGAACATAGGGCGTATGAGGTGATTAAAGCCTGAATCGATACCTGCAAATACAGTAGAAGTAGTTTGCTTCACTACATTTACTTTAACTAAGAAACGACCCGCCTCACTTACTAAGAACTTCCCAGGCTCAAAAGCTAAGGTTAGCTCACGTCCGTATTCTTTACAAAACTCATTAAAGCGATTGCTAAGGCGTTCACCTAACTCTTCAATATTAGTTTGTATATCTCCTTCTTTATAAGGAACTTTAAAACCGCTACCAAAGTCGATGAACTGCAATTCGGTGAAATGTTTAGCTGTTTCAAATAAAATTTCGGCAGCATAGAGGAATACATCAATATCTAAGATATCACTACCTGTGTGCATGTGGATGCCGTTAATATGCATCTTGGTATTTTCGACAATGCGCAGTATGTGAGGTATTTGGTGAATACTAATGCCGAATTTGCTATCGATATGCCCTACTGAAATTTTGCTGTTTCCGCCTGCCATTACGTGTGGATTGATGCGAATACACACAGGCACTTCGGGGTGCTGAGCACCGAACTGTTCTAAGAACGAAAGGTTATCAATGTTGAGTTGTACGCCCAAGCGCATAGCCTCTTCAATCTCACTCATTGAAACACCATTGGGGGTGAAGATAATTTGTTCAGGAGCAAAGCCTGCCAATAAACCTAACTGTACCTCTTGGATAGAAACAGTGTCGAGTCCGGCTCCTAACTCTTTCATTAGCTTTAGGATAGCGATATTAGATAAAGCTTTCATCGCATAGTTGATACGCAACTTAGGTACAGAAGCAAAGGCAGAGGTAAGTCGCTGGTATTGCGAAGTAATTTTTTCAGCATCATACACGTATACGGGACTTCCGTAGGTATGTGCTATATGTAATAACTGGTCTGTATTCATTTTTAAATTTCTTTTAAATGGCTGCAAAAGTAGTAATAATTAGGGAATTAGCAAAATAATGAGGCTGTATTTGCTTGCTTAGCAAATTATTTGTACCTTTGCCGCAACAAATAATATAACGATGATGAATTATCTGCTTAAAATTTTATTATTACTCAGTTTTACAATTGCTCCTATAGCAGTTAAGGCACAATATAAGCCTAAAATATCGTCTGAACGACTTCAAAGAGATACTTCGGTAGCTGATTGGGACGGTCCTTATGTGTTTTATACCGACAAAAGTACTGTTGTTAAACAAATAGTAAGTAAGAAAGGTAAATTTGATGTTGTTTCAGCTGAAAAGAAAGGTGATAGAAGACCTAAAAAGCTAAAATGCTATGTAAATAAAAAGGATTTCTTTACTTTTAGCTTGAAAAAAGAACTTACAAATGAGGTTGCGGTGTACGAGTTGCCCGAGAAACTTATAGCTATTTCGGATATTGAAGGTCAGTTTGAGGCTTTTAAACAGTTCTTAATAGGTAATGGGGTGATGAATGCTAAGTATGAATGGATATATGGCAAAGGACACTTAGTAACCCTTGGTGATTTTTTTGACCGTGGTTTGTTGGTGACTCAAACTCTTTGGCTTATTTATCATTTAGAGCAACAGGCTGAAAGGGCAGGGGGGAAGGTGCACTTTATCTTAGGTAACCACGACCTAATGAATATGAATGATGATTTTAGGTATGTGCGCAAGAAGTATTTTGAAAATGCTTCACTGATGAAAGATAACTACCTTAACTTCTATAAGCCAAATACTGAATTAGGAAGATGGTTGGCTACTAAAAACTTAGTGGAACGCATAGGCGATTACGTATTTGTTCACGCTGGTATCTCGATAGAAGTGGCTAACTTAGGTTTGTCGGTAGGGGAATTGAATAACAAAGCTCGTGATTATTACTTTGAAAACGGCAAAGCCCAACGAATGAAAGATGATTTGTACAGCATTATTTATAAGCACGGGGTAAGCCCTATGTGGTATAGAGGTTGGGGTAAGCAAACTATCGATGCTACTGAGGCTAATACAATTATGCAGCAATGGCAAGTAGGTAAGTTTGTAATAGGACATACCTTACATTCGGAAGTAACTTACCTAATGAACCGCCGTGTAATAGACCTTGATGTAGAACACGCTCAAGGTGTGATTCAGGGGTTGCTGATAGAAAATGGTAAAGAATACAAAGTGAATGAGAAGGGAGAGAGAACAGAGATAAAAGAAAATGCTGGAATCCCTGAAGATAACGATTAATAAATAAAAACTAACAATAAATGAAAGGAATTATATTAGCAGGAGGGTCAGGAACACGCTTGTACCCCATTACAAAAGGAGTTTCTAAACAGTTGCTCCCTATTTACGACAAACCAATGATTTACTATCCGCTATCGGTACTAATGCTTTCGGGTATTCGTGAGATATTGGTGATTTCTACTCCTCAGGACTTACCAGGCTTTGAGCGATTGTTAGGTGATGGCTCTGACTTTGGTATTCGTCTTAGTTATGCTGAGCAACCCAGTCCTGATGGTTTGGCTCAGGCTTTTATCATAGGTGAGAAGTTTATAGGCGATGATGATGTGTGCTTGGTGTTGGGTGACAACATCTTCTACGGGCAGAGTTTTTCAAAAATGCTTATCCAAGCAGTACATAATGTAGAGAAAGAGCGCAAAGCTACCGTTTTCGGCTATTATGTAAAAGACCCTGAGCGCTATGGGGTAGCTGAGTTTGATGCAGAAGGAAATGTGCTTAGTATTGAAGAGAAACCTGCACAACCCAAATCAAACTATGCGGTGGTAGGTCTTTATTTTTATCCTAATAAGGTAGTGGAGGTTGCTAAGAATATCAAGCCTTCGGCACGTGGTGAGTTGGAAATAACTACTGTTAATCAGGAGTTTTTAAAAGATGGTGAACTAAAAGTACAACTTTTAGGTCGCGGCTTTGCGTGGTTAGATACTGGTACTCACGATTCACTTAGCGAGGCATCGAACTTTGTAGAGACTTTGGAAAAACGACAAGGATTGAAAATTTCTTGTTTGGAAGAAATAGCCTATCGCAAAGGATGGATAACTGCTGAAAAACTACGTGAGTTGGCTAAACCAATGATAAAAAATCAGTATGGGCAATACCTTTTACAATTAACAATTGACAATTGATACCTAACAATTCCTAATCCTTATATCTGAATAATGGCAAAACTAAAAACAGCTTACTTCTGTCAGAATTGTGGCGCACAATACGGTAAATGGCAAGGACAATGCCACGTGTGCAAGCAGTGGAATACCATTGTGGAAGAGGTGGTACAGAAAGATACTGCACCTGCTTGGCAAGAAAAAGAATCGCCGATTAGAAATAAAGCTCCTAAATACATTCCTATTTCGCAAATTGATACCCAACAGGAGGCTCGCCTTAACAGCAATAATCACGAATTGAACAATGTACTGGGCGGGGGGATAGTACCGGGTTCGGTAACCCTTTTAGGTGGTGAACCTGGTATTGGTAAGAGTACCCTCTTGTTACAGATAGCTCTTAATTTGCCTTACCGAACCTTATACGTATCGGGGGAAGAGAGTGAGAAACAGATTAAGATGCGCGCTGACCGTATTCCACACCATTTAGATAATTGTTATATCCTTACCGAGACAAAAACGCAAAACATTTTTCAACAAATAAAAGAGCTTTTGCCTGAAATAGTGATTATAGACTCTATTCAAACCTTACAATCTGATTATATTGAGGCATCGGCGGGGAGTATTTCTCAAATTAGAGAATGTACTTCCGAACTGATTAAGTTTGCTAAAACCACACATACCCCTGTAATCTTGATAGGACATATCACTAAGGACGGACAAATAGCAGGTCCTAAGATATTGGAGCATATGGTGGATACTGTTTTGCAGTTTGAAGGTGACCGCAATCACGTGTATCGTATTTTGCGTTCACTGAAAAATCGTTTTGGTTCTACTTCAGAACTGGGTATTTATGAGATGCTTAGCAATGGACTTCGAGAGGTAAGCAACCCTTCTGAAATACTTATTTCTAAAACTGATGAGACTATTAGCGGTACTTCTATAGCTGCTACGTTAGAAGGTATGCGCCCACTGATGATTGAAATACAAGCTTTGGTGAGTACTGCTGTTTATGGTACGCCTCAGCGTAGTACTACAGGTTTTAATGCTAAACGATTGAATATGCTTTTGGCTGTGCTTGAAAAACGTGCCGGATTCCGCTTAGGGGCTAAGGACGTGTTCCTGAACATTACTGGTGGTATTACTATTGATGACCCTGCTACTGACTTGGGGGTGGCTATGGCTATCCTCTCATCTAACGAGGATATTGCTATTGAAAAAGATGTGTGTTTTGCAGGCGAAGTAGGCTTAGGAGGCGAAATACGCCCTGTACAACGTGTAGAACAGCGCATTACTGAAGCTGAAAAGTTGGGATTTAATACTATATTCATTTCTAAATACAACAAAATTTCCCTTAAAAGAACTAAGATACGCATTGTAACTGTCGCTAAGATTGAAGATGCAATTCAAGAATTATTTGGATAAGAAGAACGCCTTATGCTGAAAAAACTTTTAAAAGATACCGTTATTTATGGCATAGCTACTGTGCTGCCCCGTGTGATTACTTTACTGCTTACAAGACTTTATGTAGATAAGCTCCCCACTGGTGATTTTGGTATCTATTCAGGGTTGTTTGTGTATCTTATCTTGGGTAACGTACTACTTTCATACGGTATGGAGACGGCATTCTTCCGTTTTATGAACAAAGGCGAACGGAAAAAGCAAGTACAATCGACGGCGCTAACCTCTCTTACTGTGAGCTCTTTATTCTTCTTAGTTACGGCTTACCTCTTCCGCGATACTATAGCTGCTTGGCTTAACTACGATGTGCAATACATCGTTTTTGGTATCTATATCCTTGTACTTGATAGCTTAGTAGTTATCCCCTTTGCTTGGCTGCGCAATAAGGGGAAGTCTTTTTTCTACGCTTTTCTAAAAGTAGGGAATACTGTGGTGAATATGGCTTTTAATATTTACTTTTTAAACTACCTTCCTGAAGACCAGCTTGCCAATGGCGGTGGAGTGTATTACATCTTCTTAGCAAATGTGATTGCTAGTTTATTTACCTTTATTGCCTTACTTCCTATCTACTTAAAAATACGCTTTAAATTTTCATATCGGCTTTGGAAAGAGATGATGCTCTATGCCTTTCCGGTGCTGTTAGCTGGGATTGCTTTTTCAGTAAATGAGGGGTTTGACCGTGTGTTTTTGCGTATGCTTCTTCCTGCTGACACTGCCGACGAAACTATTGGTATTTATTCGGCTTGTTATAAAATGGGGGTGTTTATGAACCTCTTTGTATCGGCTTATAAATTAGGTATTGAGCCTTTCTTTTTCAGTAGTGCTCAAGATAAAAATGCTCCTAAAACTTATGCTCAAATAACCGAATACTTTATTATATGCGGTGGCTTTATCTTATTGTTTATTACGGTGTTTACCGATGTGTTTAAACTTATTCTTATACCTAACCCAGCTTATTGGGAAGCTCTTTGGATAGTACCTATCATTCTTCTTGCAAACTTCTGTTCTGGTATTTACCAAAGTCTGTCGGTGTGGTATAAGGTTACCGACCGCACTATGTTCGGTGCTATTGTATCACTTGTTGGTATGGTACTTACAGTGCTTTTTAACTTCGCTTTAATACCTTTGCTCAGCTACAAAGGGGCTGCCCTTGCTACCCTTATTACTTATGCCGCAATGATGTCGGTTTCATATTACTACGGGCAAAAATACTACCCCATACCTTATAAAAAAAGGAAGATAAAAATCTTCCTTAGTATTAGTGTTGGCTTCTCATTTCTGAATTTTTACGCCTTTGGTAATAATGTGTACGTGGGGCTTTTCTTCTTACTTATCTATGCCTTTTTAGCGAGCTTTGTTATCAATGTAAAAGCTATTCTGAAACCGAAGAAGGGCTAAATAGCTTTATTTTTTCTTCCTCTTTGCTGCGCATTGTAGCACTATCATCGTCAGTTTTATCTTTATAACCGCATAGGTGCAAAATACCGTGCGAGAGTACTCGTAATAGCTCCTGTTCAAAAGGGACGCTAAAGATACTTGCGTTTTCATTTACCCTTTCTACCGATATATAAATATCGGCATTTAGTGTTTTATTTTCGGTGTAATCAAAGGTGATGATATCTGTAAGGGTGTCGTGCTGTAAGTACTGTATGTTAATTTTGTGAAGGTACTCATCATCACAGAAAATGTAATTAATATCGCCTATTTTCTTTCCTTCGGTAAGGGCGATTTGTTTTACCCACTGCTTTAAATCGTTTTTTTTGTAAGGGAGGGCAAAGGGTGTTTCATTAAAAAAAGATACCATTTTAGTTTAGTTTTGAATTTTTGGCAAAGATACGACTTTTCTTTAAATTTCCAATACTTTAGTGGTTGCCTGTTTTGGGCGTTTGCATTTATATCTTATCTTGTGTAATCTTGCTGTAAGCTGCTACTAACCTATGTGCTTCAGTTTTTTTAGAGTAAAAAAAGCACCCTTTTTGGGTGCTATTAATTATTAAAATAGTTGATTTTGTTTTGAACTCAAGAAGTATTGAACTTCTATAAAAGCCTCTTCACCATTCTTTTTAACCTGAAAATATATCAAATATCGGTTTTTAAGAATAGGTTGCACATAAAGGTCTAAGTCTTTATTATAACGCCCTAAATAAAGAGGATTACCTGAAAGTTCAAGCATTAATTTTTGAACTTCTAATAATATCCTGTCAGAAAAAGAAGGCGTTCCATTATGTATATCCCAAAACTCAAGATTTTCTTTAAGTTTTTGTTTTGCTTTATCAGTCCAAACTATTTCCATTTTCGTTCTCTTAAAGCCTTTATTTCCTCAAATAAATCTTCAGTTTTTGTTACCATACCAAGATTACCTTGTTCCTTTGATATGGCTATCATTTCTAGGTCTTCTGGAGTAAGAATGTCAAAATAGTCATCTTTATCTTCAAAATTAATATCAGTAGCCGATATACCTTTTAAAAACCTTTCTAAGTAAGGAACATCAAAATCTTGTACTGTTGCTTGTAATCTAACTGCACTCATACTTCTTAATATTTTTTGCAAAAGTACAAAACAATTTGCAAATTTGCAAATTAGGAAATTAGGAAATTAGGAAATTAGGAAATTAGGAAATTAGGAAATTAG
>CAUREJ010000076.1:0-8293 GCA_963523735.1 uncultured Capnocytophaga sp. | reverse complement strand
TGGTCATAACTTTTTTTTGCAAAGATAATACTTACACAGTATTCCTACAAAAAAAAACATAGTTAAAAATCAGTGCTTTATAAATCTTCCTTACAGTTTTGGTTTCAGACTTTGGCAAAGTGTAGCGACGCAAAAGTGATTTTGAGACTTTTTGGACACCCTCAGCAGGGAGAAATGAGGAAATTAGGAAATGTGGAAATGAGGGAGGGTTGCGGAAAATGCAATGTTTTGGGGTTTTTGTTGCGAATAATGTAAAGTGAGGAGACGGCAGTGAAAGGCTTGCTATTCAGTGAACTAACGCTTATCCTTCGCTCACCCTTCGTTCTGCTTTCGCCCTGCCTTCGAGATGGCTTCGAGGTGGCTTGGAGAGGCTTTTGGTAGCGTTGGTGAGGTAATGGGCTGATTATTAGGGGGTTCTGTTTTTTAGATGAACTGAGAAGTTTGGGAGGGGATTTTTGCATTATTCGCAATGTTTTAGGGGATAGTGGATAGGGAATAGTGGATAGGTTGGAAAAGTGTGATTTGTTTTGCCCTCCATTTGCTAATTTGCTAATTTGCTAATTTGCTAATTCTCAAATTTGCTAATTTGCTAATTAATTGCTACTTTTGCAGCCAAAACATATTATCTACTTTCTATTTCTCTCACTCACTGATTTGATAATTATTATTCGTATGAAAAAAAAACTCCTTCCTGTGGCTCTGTTCTTCGCTTTATGCCAAGGGGCTATGGCTCAAGAAACTACCAACATTACGCACCTTAATGCCGAATACCAAAAGGCAGTGGCGCTGTATAACCGCAAACTATACCAGCCTGCCCAAAACCTGTTTCGCAACCTGCAAACAGCAAACCCCGATAAGGCTATACGCACCCAAAGTGAATACTATGTGGCTACTATCGCTGCCCTCCTTAACCAAGAAGGTGCCGATACGCTGGTGAATAACTTTATCGTTAATCACCCCGAATCGCCTTTGGCTGCCCAAGCCTATGTGCAAATGGCTAACCTCTATTTCGAGCAAGGTAACTACCCCCAAGCACTGTTGTGGTACGAGGCTATAGACCCGCTGACCCTTGCCCCTGACGAAAAAGAAAAGTATAACTTCCAAAAAGGATATGCCCTATTCCATACCGGCAAACAAAACGCTTCTAAACCTTACTTCGAGGCGGTGCTTAACAGCAAAGCTTACGCCGATAACGCTAAGTATTACTTGGGCTATATAGCTTATGATACCGACGACTATGCCAAAGCCGAAAGCTATTTTAGACAAGTGGACGACAGTGAGCAGGTAAGCAATAACGTTGCCTACTTCCAAGCTAATATGTACTTTAACCAAGCGCTCTATGACGAGGCTATTGAAGAAGGCGAAAAACAACTGCCCAAAACCCGCAACAAAGAAGAACTGTCGGAACTTAGTAAAATTATAGGCGAAAGCTACTTTAACCTCAAAAAATACAAAGAGGCTATCCCCTACTTGCAGAACTATAAAGGCAAAAAAGGTAAATTCTCGAACACCGACTACTATTACATAGGTTATGCCCTCTACAAAAACAACGACTATGCAGGGGCTATCGGTCAGTTTAACAAAATAGTAGACGGCAATGACAAGGTTGCCCAAAATGCTTATTACCATTTAGCCGAGTGCTACCTGAAAACGGGCGAAAAAACACAAGCCTTGAACGCCTTCCGCAACGCCTCGCAAATGGATTTTGACCCCCAAATCAAAAAAGATGCACACCTTAACTACGCGCGCTTAGGCTATGAAATAGGAAACCCTTATGAAAGTGTGCCCAGCGTGCTGCAAGCCTATGCTAAGGCTTACCCCAATGATAATAAAGAGGAAATACAATCCTTATTGGTAGATTCGTACATCTCATCGGGTAACTACCAAGCGGCGGTGGCTTTGTTAGAAAAATCGACCGACCCTAAGGATAAGGAACTCTACAAAAAAGTAGCTTTCTATCGCGGTATCGAACTCTTTAACGAACTGCAATACCCCGAAGCTATCGTCTATTTAGACAAAGCTATTACCGATAACAGTACTATGGCTGCCCGCGCGGCTTACTGGGCTGGTGAATCGGCTTATCAGCTAAAAGATTTTGCCAAAGCCGAACTTTATTTTAAACAGTTCTTTGCCAATACCGCCGCCCCTAAAACCGACGAGTACGCCAAAGGATATTATAGCTTGGCTTATGCTAACTTTAACCAACGTGACTATACCGAGGCTATTGATAACTTTGAAAAATACCTCAAACAAAACCCTAAAGAAGAAAGCTGGAAACACGACGCTATGCTCCGCTTAGCCGACTCGTACTTCGTTATAGGCAAATACTGGCCTGCTATGGAGGGCTATAACAAACTGATTGAAAACAAATCGGCTAACCAAGATTACGCTGCCTACCAAAAGGCTATCAGCTATGGCTTTGTGGATAGATTGAGCAATAAAGTAAGTGATTTAGAACTCTTTATAAAAAATTACCCTTCCTCTAACCTGCGCCCTAATGCTTTGTATGAGTTGGGTAACTCATACGTATCACAAGGTAACCCCGAAAAAGGGGTGCAGTACTACCAGCAGCTCATAGCCAACCACAAAGGCAATGCCCTCGTGCCTCGTGCTATGCTGCGCGAAGGATTGGTGTATTACAACAAAGGTGAAGATGCTAAAGCCTTAACCTTGTTCAAAACCATAGCTAAAGAATACCCTCAAACCAGTGAGGCTTCACAAGCGGTAAGCTCGGCTAAACTTATCTATGTGGATATGGGCAAGGTGAACGAGTACGCCGCTTGGGCTAAAAGCTTGGGCTATGTGGAAGTAACAAACTTAGAACTGGAAGCGGCTGCCTTTGAAGCTGCCGAACGCCAATACCTACAAGGCAATACCAAAGAAGCCTTAACTGCCCTTGATAACTACATTAAGCAGTACCCTAACGGTATGAGGCGCACCCACGCTGAGTTCTACAAAGCGCAACTCTTCTTTAACGAGGGTAAAAAAGCCGACGCCCTTACTTATTACGAAAAGGTATGGAAAAGCGGCTCGACCGAGTACGGCGAACAGGCTCTTACCCGCGTGTGCCAAATACTGTTAGATGCCGGTAGCTACCTCAAAGCTAAACCTTATCTGGAAGAATTGGAAAACAAAGCTACCATAGTGCAGAACAAAACTTATGCACAAAGTAACCTGATGCGCGTGTGCTATAACGAACAACTGTACGACAAAGCTATTGAATACGCCAACAAGGTGCTGGACGACAAATCGACAGATACCCGCATCAAAAACGACGCCTATATAGTATTAGCCCGCGCCTATACCCAAACAGGCAAAGAACCGCAAGCCCGTAAATACTATGCCGAAGTACAGAAAACTGCTACCGGTAGCCTCGCCGCCGAAGCTATGTATTACGATGCTTATTACAAAAATAAAGATAAAGACTACAAAGCCTCCAACGAAGTGGTTCAGAAACTGGCTAAAGATTATGGCGGACATAAAGAATTTGCCGCTAAAAGCCTTATTGTAATGGCTAAAAACTTTTACGGACTGAAAGATGCCTATCAGGCTACCTACGTGTTGGAAAGCGTGATTAAAAACTTTAAAGAATACCCCGATGTGGTAACCGAAGCTAAAAAAGAATTGGCAGCTATCAAAGCCGAAGCCGCTAAAAGTAATTCATCAGTAAAGTAAAGCAGAAATATGAAGAAATACATTATAACAACATTGGTGCTGGCAGCAGCCACCTCACCTGCCCTATCACAAAGCCGCAAAGATAGCCTCTCGACCAAAGTGGTTGATGTGGTAAAATCTTATGCCCCTACTATAGCCGACGCTTATAAAAAACGCGACGATGCTAAGATTAAAGACTCTATTACGGTTCAGAAAAAAATAGTGAGCTACCCGATTAACTCGGTGCCTGTAGCCTCGACCTTTGTGCCTGAAAAAGGAAAAGCAGCCCTCGTAAAACCTAAAATCATACGCGATGATTACTTCGATTCATACATAGGGGCTGCCTTCGGTATGATTAACACCTTAGTAGGCGAAGCTAATGTTACTTACCCTGTGAATGACAATAGCAAATTCTCCTTACTTGCCGACCATTTTTCAAGCAATGGCGATATTAGCGGCGCCATACCCGATACTAATTACGCTATTAGCAACGGACAGCTGAACTACGATTACCAAAACAACGAATTAGCTTGGGGATTAGAAGGCTACTTAGGCAGACGAATGCATAACTGGTACGGCATACGCCCCAGTGTGTTTACCGACACTTCATTGTATACCCAAATGGGCGATACCCAACAAGTGTATTTGGACTATGGCGTGGGAGGCTACTTGCAGTGTGGAAATCCGTACTTTAAAGGCTTCGACTTTAGAGTGAACGCTCTTTCCGACCATTATGACAGTAAAGAAATAAACTTCAAAGCCGTTCCTACCTTTGAACTGCCCCTAAGTAACGACCAGCTCATACGCGCAAGTGCCCTGTTGGACTATTACGAAGGGAGTTTTACCCGCCAAAACAACCTCCTAAATGAGCTCAATAACCGCTGGATGCTCATAGCGCTCAAACCTTCGTATGTTTTAGACATCGATAAGCTATCGGTTAAGTTAGGGGTATCATTGTTCTATGCCGATGCTAACCAATCTGACCAAGATAAGTTTCACCCCTACCCCGATGTGGAAGCCTCGTACGCTATTTCGCCCAATACCATTGCCATAGCAGGCGTACGCGGCAGCTTGCAGCAAAACACTCTTGCCAATTTAAGCAATGAAAACCCCTTTATAGCCCCTATGCAAGAGATTAAGCCTACCAACGTACAAGCCGATGCTTTTTTGGGCTTAAACGGAAAAATAAACAGTAATTTGCAGTATCGGGTACAGGGTAGTTATCGTCAAAGCAAAGAACACCCCATATTCACCACCCTTACCGAAGAACCTCTGCTTGGTGCCAACAAACTGCCTTATCAGTACTATAACTCGTTCAAGGTTATATATGATGAGCTTGCCGATTACGAGTTCTTAGGCAGTATCGACGGCAAAATCAAAGATATAGTGTATTTAAATTTAGAAGGGAAGTACAATTATTACCAAGCCCGCACTCAGTTGGACAAAACAGCTTGGAACTTACCTAAAGTACGCCTATCACTTACCTCCGATTTTAAGATATTACCCAATCTATTCGCTGGTCTTGACGTGTATTACATAGGTGATCGTTATGATTTAGATTACACATTCCCCCCCTTCCTTACTCCTGCTAAAATAAACCTTTCTGGCTATATAGATGTTAATCTCCACGCCGACTACACTTTTAGCAAACATTGGCAAGTATATGCTAAAGCTAATAACCTAAGCACCCAAAAACACAAGATTTGGGCGTTTTATCCTTCACAAAGCATTCAGATATACGCAGGTATAAGGTATCTGTTTTCTATCAAAAAATAAGCTTTTATGCAAATAAAAAAGGGGCTGCCCGCATCTGCGGGCAGCCCCTTTTCGTTATCAACTAATCTTTACTTTTCTTAGTTTCGTTTGATATATAACCAACCTACTTGACTTTGTTGTTGGTTGTTCTCATCGGTGTACTCTATCACGTAATAGTAAGTACCTTGAGGTAGCATACTAGGAGCTTCAACCGTTGCACGTCCGTCCGATATGCCTTTGAACACATTCCGAACGTTATCATAACGCTCTACTTCCCATACTTTCACGCCCCAACGGTTGTAAATACGTACCACATTGTTAGGCGTACTTTCAATACCTGCTATATGGAAGTGGTCGTTCTTATCATTGCCACCGCCTACCGATATAGCGTTGTATACAACCATTACTTTGGTTACCTCAACGGTTACTGTAGCGGTTGCACAACCTCCGGTATTGCAAAGCTCGTACACAAAGGTATCTGTGCCTACAAAGTTAGTATGAGGGCGATAGTCTACTGTGCCATCGGCATTCACTATAGCCGTACCATTAGCTGGTGCTGTGGTGATGTTTGGCGTAGTAGCTCCGTTAGGCGTATCGTTACCCATTACACTAATAGTTACTGGCGTATTGCGTGGGGTACTTACCCTGTCATTAGCGGCTACCGGAGCAGGCGTTGTAGGGGTTGGAGTACCTGGTACCACTACTACTGCCGAAGATGCTCTACATTCAGTAGTACCTTTCACACATACACTATAGTTAATAGTATAAGTACCCGCAGGAGTAGTAGGAGGTACCATTACCTCACCTGTCGATGGGTTAAGGAAAGGCTCATTAGCACCAGGTAGCGGAGGCAATACTGTAATAGTAACACTATTCACCGATGGGTTAAGCGTACCATTCAGCTTGTCGTTAGTAAGTATGTTACCTACCAACGGAGTGCCTGTATGCGTAAAGACATCGGCATTCACCTCAAGGGTAGGAGTAGCTGTTGGACTCACTACATTCACATTGATAAATGAAGTAGCACAAGCGCTGTCGGCACCACGTGTAGCACAAATAGTGTATGACACTGTATGTAAGCCTAAAGCAGCATTCGGAGCTATTATTATAGTACCATCGGCATTCAGTGTAAAGCCTGTAGGGGTAGCCGTAATCCAAGTGAACGATACGGTACTTGTAGTTACCGGCACACCATCAAGGGTATCGTTAGCCAATACACTGCTTGTAGTGCCGCCTATTGTATTATCAATAGTTACCAAACCATCGTAATTAGCTACGATATTAATAGGAGGAACTGTGCTGCTTACCACATTCACTGTTACAGTGGTTACACTACTGCAACCGGTAAGCGGTGCTATACCACACAAGCTATAAGTAAGTACGTGGGTACCTGTTGGGGTGCCGCTTGGTATCACTACAAAACCTGTATTCTTATCGATGTAAGGACTATTAGCTGTAGGGGTAGCCGTTTGTATAGTTACACTTGCTACTGTTGCTGGGTCAGTACCTATACGGTCGTTCGTCAATACATTACTTGTGGTTGTGTAAGTAGTGCTACTTACGGTAAGAGTAAAGGTATCTCCGTTAGCAGTAATAGTTGGCGTAACTGTTGGAGTTGCTATACCCTTCACTACTATCGTAGCAGTAGCTACTGAGCAGTTGTTATTGCCTACTAAGTTTTCACAAAGCTTGTAGCTTACTTCATAAGTACCCGATGCCATACCTGCTGGTATTGTAATAGTACCATCAGTATGAGTTTGTACCCCTGTAGGTACTGTTAGCCAAGTAAGCGTTACAGACGCATTACCCACTAAGCCGGTGGTGCCATTATAGCTATCGTTAGCTAATACACTGGTGGTAGTGGTAGCAGACGCATTGGTTACGGTGAAGGTATCTCCCTGTGCTGTAAGACTTGCTTGTCCTACTACTATTGTAACGGTAGCAATTCCTGAACAGTTAGTTGAGTTCAATACTTCACAAATGCTATAAGTTACCACATAAGTTCCTGAAGCAGTACCCGCTGGTACAGTGATAGTACCATTAGTATTGGTATGAATACCTGCAGGAACATTGTGCCAAGTAAGGGTCACTGAGTTAGTACTTGGATTTGTTACTCCATTTAAGTTGTCATTTGCTAATACACTGCTGGTTGTACCTCCATTAGCTCCATTAGCAATATGGAAAGTACTATCGTCATCATTATATGCTCTTATCAGTGGCACCCCTACTGCTACAGTTACAGTAGCTGATGAGCAGTTATTATTGCCAATCAAGTTTTCGCAAATAGTATAAGTAAGTACATAAGTACCTGAGGCGGTTCCTGCTGGTACAGTAACGGTTCCGCTTGCATTAGCAACTATGCCTGCAGGTACCGTATTCCAAGTGAAGGTTACTGATGCATTACCTACTAAACCGGTAGTACCGTTGTAAATATCATTAGTAAGTACACTGCTAGTAGTACCTCCGTTAGCCCCATTGGAAATTACAAAATCATTATCCACAGCCTTGATAGTAGCTTGTCCTACTACTATCGTAGCTGTTGCTACTGAGCAGTTGTTATTGCCATTCAAGTTTTCGCAAAGCTTGTAGCTTACTTCATAAGTACCTGAAGCGGTTCCTGCAGCTACAGAGAGTGCTCCATTGGTAGCTGTTTGAATACCTGCTGGTACCGTTAGCCAAGTAAGCGTTACAGACGCATTACCTACTAAATTGGTAGTGCCGTTATACTTGTCATTAGTAAGTACGTTACCTGCTGCACCTCCATTAGCTCCGTTAGTTACCGTGAAGGTATCAGCTTTAGCCGTAAGACTTGCTTGTCCTACTACTATGGTAGCGGTTGCTGTTGAGCAGTTGTTATTGCCATTCAAGTTTTCGCAAAGCTTGT
>CAUREJ010000075.1:0-8780 GCA_963523735.1 uncultured Capnocytophaga sp. | reverse complement strand
CTTTTAAACGACCTTTTAACAGAACTTAAAAACGCTATCATTCAAACTCCCGCAGGTCCTGGCAACTTTGCCCCGAATAATGTAGTGAAGTTTGAAGAGATTAACAACAAAATAAACCAACTATGGCACTAAACAAACAAGCCCTTCAACAAGGCATTATTGCCTTACAACAAGATATGCAACGCAAAACCGATGCAAGTATGGAAGAGTACGCCGAACGCTTAGCCTCCCTTATTGACGACTTTGTTAAGAGTGGTGAGGTAACAGTGCAAGCAGGAATCACCCTACAAGCAGGGGCTTATACGGGTGCTACTACGGGTGAAGGAAAAGGGAAAATAACTTAAAAACACATATCACAATGGAATGGATAACAGAAGTACTTAAAGAGCATTTTGGTTCGTTTATCGGTATGGTATTATCGGGCTTAGCGGGTTGGTTTTTCGGGCGACCTAAGCAACAAATGGAGCTACAAACCTCCGAACTTGACAATGTAGACAAGGCTGTGAAGATATACCGAGAGATGATAGAAGACTTAGGCGCCAAGTACGCCAATGCTATTGAGGAACTCAAACACGCTAACCAACGCATTAAGGACTTAGAAGCCTCAGTAGAGGAACTTCTCACTGAATTAAAGAAGTACAAGCAGTTAAATGGTAAAGCAAAATGACAATCACCGCCCTACATAATCAAAGTCTATTAGACATTGCCCTGCAACATATAGGCACAATTGAAAGCGTCTTTGAGTTTGCCGAAGCCAACGCTATTAACATCACTGATGATGTGCAAGCGGGCAAAACCTTAGTACTGCCTGCCGAAGCATTTAGCAATAAAGATATACTAAACTACTACATCGCAAAGAACTTACAGCCCGCAACTGCCTTTTCTAAGGAAGATGAACAAGTTGCTAAACGCCTTGAGGGTATCAGTATTTGGGCGATTAACTTAGACTTTGTAGTAACACAACAATAACTATGGCACGAAGCATTCAAGAGATACAAAACCTTATCCTGCAAGCCAAAGCACAAGAGCCTGCATTGGAAAGTCTCAATAGCACTTCCAAAGTAGCGATTTGGCGCTTGTGGGTCTATATTATAGCGGTGGCAATATGGAGCTTAGAGAAGCTATTCGACCAGCATAAAGCGGATATAGACAAACGCCTTACCGAACTCAAACCCCACACAGCACGTTGGTACAGAAGCAAAGCCCTTGCTTTTCAGTATGGTTTTGACCTATTGCCCGACAGCGACAAGTTCAATAACCAAGGACACACGGAGGAACAGATAGAGGCAAGTAAGATAGTGAAGTACTCCGCAGTGATTGAAAGCAAAAACGAGGGGCGTTTGATAGTAAAAATAGCAGGTGAACAGGGCAACACGCTCCAACCTATCACCGATGCCCAAAAGCAATCATTTGAAGCCTACTTGCAAGAGATAAAAGACGCGGGCGTACGCCTATCAGTGGTGAACTACCAACCCGATATACTTCACTTGCAAATGAAGATAGTATATGATCCTTTGGTGCTTGATAGTAACGGACAAAGTATCATTCACGCTACACACCCAGTAGAAGAGGCTATAAAAAGCTACTTAAAAAGGTTGCCTTTCAATGGTGAGCTCGTATTAGCACACCTTATTGATGAGCTGCAACAAGCAGAGGGGGTTAAAATACCTCACTTAGTGCTTGCCCAAAGTAAGAACATCACCAGTAGTGGCGAGTATGGTGCATTTGAAACGATAGAGATAAGCAAAATACCCACCGCAGGCTACTTTACGATAGACAACTTTAACGATATAACCTACGTTAGCAATGTATAACCTAAACATCGACAAACTGCTCGTGCTGCTAACCCCTACCTTCCTGCGAAAGCCGAAGCTCATAGCGTGGTTACGCACCTTGGCAACACCCTTGCACAAACTGCTGTACAACTTTCAGCAAGCCCGCACATCCGACTTGTACAACCTCGCACACAACAGTCAAGTATGCTATTTGCGCAAGGCTCTCAATGATGAGTTCGACCCCCAGCAGCGGCGCGCACGTATAGAAGACGGCAAACAAAACGAACGCCTCTATATCTACCCCCGCAGTGCGAATAAGCCCCTATATTTAGGCAAAATATACCTCTACCAACGAGGTGACTATATCGACGGAGGTGTGGACTTTATAGTGGTATTGCCACAAGGTTTGGAATACGATAAATATAAGTTAGAAGCCCTCGTGAACTTCTACAAGCTCGCAGGCAAACGATGGACAATAGAAACTAAATAATATGAATAAGCTACATACAGAACACAACGCAGGCTACCCTTTTGATATTGGTTTTCTTGCATTTATGCAGAACGCCTATAACCTATTTAACCATTTTGGACACCTTGCTGGCAACCTTGCTATTATATCAGGCTGTAAAGAGGTAGGCAACACCATCACCCCTGGCACTGTCTTTATTAATGGAGAACTTTTCCCCTTTGAAGGAGGTGCGAAAGGTGATACCGTTATCATCAAAGAGTTCACCAATGAAGTAACTTTTGAGGATGGATTTTTACGTCCACTGGAAGTTATTAGAAGTGTAGCATTCGGCAGGTCTACCCCTGAGAAGACTTTTAATTGGGAGGACTTTAAAAGAGTAAATAACCTGCAAGAATTAGAAGAGAGAAAGACAGAAAAGCAAGCATTCGAGGACTTAAAGGAGGAGGTAGAAAAACTCAAAAAACAAAAGCAAGCGGTGCCTATTGGGCTGATCGCCTTATGGGGCAAGCCCGCCTCGGAAATACCCGCAGGCTGGAGAGAATATGTAAACCTCCGTGGCAAAATGCCTATAGGGCTCGACCCCGACTATAGTAGGGCAACAACAGACTCACAGGACTATGCTCTTAACCAGCTGTTAAAGCAAGGAGGCGAACGTTCGCACAAACTCACTATTGAGGAGATGCCTAAGCACAAACACGATACTGTAAATGATGCGTCAGGTAGTGATAGTGACAGTAAAGGATACGGGGGCGCATTTACAATGGACACAGACGAGATAACTTATAATAGAAAGAATCTAATGAGGATAGAACCTTCTGGTGGCGACAGGTCTCACAACAATATGCCACCATACCGAGTTGTACAATTCATTGAATATGTTGGATTTTAAATAAGTAATTATGACAGCAATACAGACGTTAAAGCAATGGTTTTCAAACTTCAAAAAGCCTACCCAAGAGCACTTTTGGGCGTGGATAGACAGCTTTTGGCACAAAAGTGAGAAGATACCAATGGACTCTATCGACGGCTTAGATAGAATAATAGAAGGTACTGCTTCCGCTCAACAGCTTCAGAACCATATTAATGACACCCACGCTCATAAGGGGCTGTTTGATGGGAAAGTAGATAAGGTGCCAGGCAAGGGACTTTCGTCTAATGATTTTACCAACGCCTACAAACAACAGCTTGACACCCTCGAAGATTATGATATAGATCTTGACGAGAACACAACAGAACTCAAATTCAAAAAAGGAAACAATGTAATCAAACGCATTTCTCTGATGTTTCTTGACGATGAGGGGACAAAATTGGTATACAACAAAGCAAACAAGACCTTAGAACTAAGAGACAAGAGAGATAACCTCCTTACCAGTATACCAGTAAGCCATTTTGTAAGTAACATTCCTACCAGTATAGTAGTACAGAATGGGAAGATCAAGCTAATGGCAGGTAGTGAGGTAATAGGAGAAAATACAATTTCTTATAACGATTTAGCCGATAAACCCGAATTGAATTATTTACCTTTGAGTGGGGGTACTGTAAATGGTCAAATTGTATCAAAAGGACTTATTGTTGAAAATATTCCAAATACTGCTAAATTTAAGTTATCTTCAAATTCAAATGAAATGTGGGTAACTACAGGAGACCTAAATGCATTTATTCCTGTAACGGCTTCAGCATTTAAAATTCATAATAAAACGAATGATGATGTTGTTTTAGCTGGAGGGGGAGTTACAAATCTTTCAGACCTTAAAAATGAAAATATAAAAGTTGGTGGGAGGAATCTAATGTTTAAGTCTCAGTCTTTTGATGATTCTAATGGTTGGTTATATCAGAATGGTAGCATTGTAGAAAGAAATTTACAATCTTACAATGGTAGAAATGTAGCAACAAAGATATACTTATCAGGAAGAACTTGGGATATGCACAGACCATTTACTTTTACAGAAGATACAGAGTACACTCTCAGTTGTTGGGTAAAATTAGAAACTACAAATAATGTAGTATTTTACTTAAATAATTCAAATACTTGGGACAATCCTCTTGGAATGTTAGATGTTAAAGGGAATTTAGGGGAATGGAAAAAAGTAGTTATAACTTTCAAACCACAAAGTAATTTAAAGGCTAACATTCACATTGGTGGAAACGAAAAAGTTACTCAAAGTGCAGGTCACATTCTTATTTGTGATATGAAACTTGAAAAAGGAAATATTCCCACAGACTGGACTCCTGCTCCTGAAGATGACTATGTTGGAGGTATAATTAATGGTACTCGTCAAATAACACCTGATGAAGCAGGTAAGGTTATATTTATAACAAATTCGATAGATAATTGTGCATTAAATATATTTCCAGACAAATGTTCAGTTTCTTTTAGAAAAGTGTTTGATGGTGGTTATGTGAACTTTACTTGTTTAGATAAAAACATTATCTATACTGGTGATAACGCTTTTAATGGCAAAAAAGGCAGTACAGCGGTAGTAAGTATATACAACAATGATTGTTACATTGACATCAGAAATATATAACTATGAAAAACAAAATCATTCAAAACCTTAAAGGCAGTGACAAGCTGCTGCACTCTATGGTAGGTAACACAATATTTGTCGTTGCATTTATAATAGCTTACCTACTCTACTCACTATGGTCAGCCTTAGCTATGGCTATCGGCGTTGTCCTGTTGGTGGGGTTTGTCAAAGAACTATACGACAAGTTTATCAAGCGTACCTTCATTGATTGGTACGATATTGTTGCAAGCCTCACTCCCTACCCTCTCATTAAATATATTCAGAAATTATGAACGCTATACAATTCTTTCAATGGGGAATGGACGATAAAAGAGCTAAAGAGAAGCGTATGAAGGAAGAATCAGATAAAATACATAATGAACTTCTCAACAACCCAATGAATAAAACCTTTTATTATAGAAAAGGAGAATATTGGTATAAATATACATATCCCCAAGATTACAATAGAACGGTGTATTCTTGGGAAGATATAGGTGCTATAGAAATTGATGAATTAGTGCCTTATTTTACATTCTCATCTATACTATACTTAAACAATTGTGATGCTAAAATAATAGTACTTAAATATGTATTAGAGTATATAAGTTACAATATATCAATGCGCCCTACTAATAATAGGGTAGAAAAAATAATTGTTACAAATAAGTTTGGTAAAAGTATATCATATTCTGAAGGATACATCTTCTTCAATGTTGAAAATAAAATTGGAAAAACAGTATATATAGAATGTGATAGAGAAAAAACAGAAACATTAAAAAATAAAATAGTAATAGAATGAAAAAAAGCACACGCAACATCCGTTACTTAGTGGTTCACTGCTCAGCTACACCAGAGGGTAGAGACCACACTGCCAAAGACATCGACCTTTGGCACCGCCAACGTGGTTTTGAAGGAATAGGTTATAACTATGTTATTCGCCTCGACGGCACCATAGAAGAGGGTAGAGATGTCAATAAGATACCTGCCCACGTAGAAGGACACAATAAGGACAGCATCGGCATCTGCTATATAGGAGGTATTGACAAAAATACGTTGCAGCCCAAAGACACTCGTACAATGGCACAGAAAGAAGCCTTAAAGAAGCTCCTAAAAGAGTTAAAGACTTTGTATCCACAAGCCGAAATATTAGGACACAGAGACTTCCCAGGAGTAGCCAAAGCCTGCCCTTGTTTTAACGCTAAAGACGAATACAAAAACATTAGCAAATGAGAAAATTAACCCTATTATTATTAGCATTTCTCGCCTTAGTAGGTTGCCGTACCCGCAAGGTCGCCACTACTGAGCAACGCCAAGTGCAGAAAGAGCACTTTATTCATTACAAGGATAGTTCACAGCTCTTTGCCTATCAAGCCCATAAAACGGACTTGTCCGACCTGTCAGACTCGTCCTTTGAACTCGAATTAGAAACCCTCACCGATAGTGCAGGCATACCACGTGAACTCATCTACACCCGCATTCGTGACGGAGATAATGAGACTATAAGAGTACTTAACGGAAGGGTAAAAATAAAAGCTACAAATACCCATTCTAAGAGCCTACAGCAGGCTGATAGTACCCTTTATAATAATTCATACACACACGCAAAAACCGAAGCAAAAAACCACAATTACACTCAAGTTAAGCAAGTGGATAAACAAGTCAAAAGCAGCCCCGTAAGGCACACCTTTTGGCTCTTGCTTATCGCTGTGTTAGTCTATATATGTTGGAAATACAAGCCATTTCGGTGGAAGATTTAATAAGAATTTAAACAGCTTTTAAAACGCTTTTAAAGCACTGCTAAAATAGGAGGATAAGCAGTATAAAAAATGTCCTCCGCTTTTCTACTAAAGTTCCCCAACTTATTCATAGAAACATCAGCACGCTGACTGCGGAGGACAATATGTCTTCTGCGTCAGCGTGCTTTTTGTTTCCTATAAGTTGGGGCTTGCAAAAGTACAACAATTTTTCAAACTACCAAAAAAAACATCGCCTGTGCGGCTCGCACCGAACACTAACAGAACACTAACACTAAAAAACAATGAAAAATCACACTACATCACCATTACCCTTTCAAGGGCAAAAGCGAAAATTCGTCAAACACTTCAAAGAAGCTCTTACACACTTCCCCGCCAACGCCACCTACATCGACCTATTCGGTGGCTCAGGACTTCTTTCACACATCATCAAAACCACTCACCCCAACGCCCGCGTAATATGGAACGATTATGACAACTTCGCTCACCGATTGGCACTCATACCTACCACTAACGAAATCATCGCTAAATTACGCCCCATTGTTGCGAATTATTCCAAAGGGACACGTATCAATGAAGCAAAGCCTGCTATTTTGGAAGTCCTTTGTCAATACCCACCCGAAGCCTTAGATTGTATTACCCTATCCGCCAACCTCCTTTTCAGCGGCAAGTACGCCACCACTTTTGAGGCACTCGCCAAAGACGGCTTCTATGCCAAAATCACGCAAACACCCTACAATGCCGATGGTTACCTTGAAGGGGTAGAACGCCGTCAAACCGACTATCGCAACCTTATAGCTGAGTTTGAACATACCCAAAATATCGTCTTTATCCTTGATCCACCCTATCTTTCCACCGACATCAGTTCCTACAGAGGTGCTCAAGATTGGAAGCTAAAGGACTACCTGCATATCGTGAAGTGCCTTAATTCAATGCCTCGCTACATCTACTTCGGAAGCAATAAAGGACAGCTTTTAGACCTCTTCGACTTCCTTGCCAACGAATATAACCTAACAAGTCCTTTCAACAACACTATGCGGGTAACCGTTAGCACGAGTGTCAATTACTCAAGTCCATACGAAGATTTAATGATTTTTAAATATTAAAGAAGCAATGAAACCTATATCCACCACTTGGCAACGCACGCCAATCAGTTATTACGGAGGTAAGCAGACAATGCTGCCACATATCCTGCCACTTATTCCCGAACACTCCATCTACACCGAAGCCTTTTTCGGTGGAGGTGCAGTCTTTTGGGCAAAACAGCCCGTCAAAACCGAAATCATCAACGACTTCAATGCTAATGTATATACCTTCTACAAGGTTCTACAAAATCGCTTTGCAGAGCTTAAAACCCTTATAGAGCGGTCTGTAGTTAGCCGAGAAGCCTACAAAGCCGCCTTGGTAATCTATCACGCCCCTTTTGCTTTTACCGAAGTGCAACAAGCGTGGGCATTTTGGTACGCCACTAACTGTGGTTACTCTAACCAAGTTGGCAATTGCCGTATCACAACCAACAGCAAGAACGTCTCAGCCCTCAACAACAAAATTACCAACTTTACTGACACCTACTCCGCTCGCCTTCGAGGCGTCCAAATCGACAACAACGATGCCACCGAAGTCCTCACCCACCACGACACCCCCGATACCTTTCACTATGTAGACCCGCCCTATGTAGGAGCCAAGCAAGGGCATTACGGAGGCTATGAGCAAGCGCATTTTAACGAGTTATTAGCTACCCTTGCCACCCTCAAAGGCAAGTTCCTGCTAAGCTCCTACCACAATGAAGAGCTAACCAAATACGTACAGCAGTACGGTTGGTATCAAAAAGAAGTGTCAATGCATTTAGGGAGCAGCAATAGCACAGGCAAGAAGCGTATAGAAGTCCTTACAGCCAACTACCCTATATAATGTATAGGCACAAAAAAACACGGATAAGCACCCTGCCTATCCGTGTTTTTTATTACCTTTGCCCCGTTCAACCCCCACTCAAACACTCAAAAAATGTACATTTCGTTTTAATTTTTGGTACATTTCGTTTTGCGGATTATATAGGGCAGTTTTATCAACATTAGTTTCTTTTTTACCTCTTAACTAACCCCAAACCTCGCACTAGTATTGAGTTTTCCTATCAAACTTTTTGCTACCTCACAAGGGTATGCTTTTTTTCTATATTGGCGAATAGGCTGTATCCCCACTATGCTATTCGTAAAGAAAAGTTCATCGGCTTTTTGGAGTTCAAAAGGCGAAATAGAAGTCTCTACCACCTCGTAAT
>CAUREJ010000074.1:0-9905 GCA_963523735.1 uncultured Capnocytophaga sp. | reverse complement strand
CTATAAACGTTGCGATAACAATTGCCAAGAGCGAGATAAGCAAATGCTCAGCAGTGAGATGCAAAAAGAAAGGAGCTTCGTCACGGAAAAGAGTGATAAAATTTGCCAATGTGTTGATGTGTTAAATTGCCAATGTGATAATGGCGCAAAGATAAAAATAATTAGCCAATTACGACACATTGGCTAATTAATAAGGTTGTGAAAAAATCTATTCTCCTTACTCATCAGTAAATTAGCAAATCGACTAATTAACCAATTAGCCAAAACGCACACGATTTTTAACCATACCCCAACAGAAAATTTTTCTGTTTGAGCCTTGAGCGAACGATAAGCGAACTATGAGCGAACTATGAGCGAAGGATAAGAGTGCTATTACCAAACCCTCACTATCTGCCAAACCGCCTAAAAATAGTATATTTTTCTGTTTTCACCCCAAAAGGCAGAAAAACAACTTTTCCCCTCATTTGCTAATTTTCTAATTTCCTCATTTGCTAATTTCCTCATTTGCTAATTTCCTCATTTGCTAATTTCCTCATTGTTTTTTACCTTTGCAGTCGCTAAAAAAAATAATGATGAAAAAAATACTTTTCTTTTTGCTTTTATGTAGTTTTGTAGGACAAGGACAAAACACTATCTGTATAGGCAAGCGCATTGAAATTGCTTCCGATGATGATATAACTCGTTCCCTTTTAGTGTATTTACCCCCTTCATACCACGATGCTTCCTTAAAACCCGACAAATACCCCGTAGTCTATCTCTTAGATGCTGAAGCTAACTTTAACTATTTTGCGACCTTAATGGACAAACTATCACAAGGCATACCCAATGTGCCCGAAATGATTATAGTAGGCATTCAAACCTCTAAGCGAGAAACTGATTTTACCACAAACAACGATGCTTTTTGGAAACTGATTACTACATCTGTTATCCCCTCGATTAAAAACGAGTACCGGTGTAACAATTTTAGTATAGTAGTGGGACACTCATTGGGCGGACTGGCGGTAGCTTATGCCCTAAATAACTATACTAACTACTTCAACGTATATATGGCTCACGACCCCAGCTTGTGGTGGGAAGATAATAGCGGACTAAAACTCTTTGATGATAATAAAAACAAAAACTTTAAAGGGCGACAACTATACTTATCCTATTCAGCCGAAAAGATACGCCATAACGGCAGAAATAGACATCATCAGGCTATTGAAGAATTGCAAGCACTACTAACCAAAGGCGGATGCAAAAACTTACAAACTTACTTTAAAGAATATCCTCAAGAAAATCACGGTACAGTACAAGTAATAGCCAATATCGACTTTTTCAGAATACTTTTTGCTGAAATGTTTATAGATCGTAACGACATCGAAGCCAACCCTATGATTATTAAAGAGCGATACAAAGCCCTGTCCGAAAAATTAGGCTATGAGTTCACCCCTACCGAAAAATACCTGAAGAATACCGCTAAGTGGCTACAGAAAAATGGAAAAGAAGCTCAAGCAAAAGCAGTACTCTCAATTAACAAGTAACGAATAAAAAAATGCTTGAAGAATCCCAGAGTTCTTCAAGCATTTTTTGTTATGCCTTAGGCACTATTTTTGAGTTATTACAAGATTAGATTTTTCCAATACCGCGTATGCCTTGCGCTCCTTTTACTACTAAGCCTTTTTTAGCTTGTGCAGTAGTGGGGTCAATGACGTAAATAGCAGCATCGGTATTTTTTTCTGCCACCGGTAAGTAGCATTTGCCTTTGTAGCCCATTGCCATTACCCCTACGGTGTTAGTAATGTTAGCAGGCTCGGGTAAGCCTTTTACCCAAGTAAAGGTTTTGGCAGCAGCATCTACCATAGCGTATTTGGCAGCAGCTGAGTTGGTTTCTATATTTTTATCATTATAGAACTCTATCAAGAATTTAGCCCCTGTAATGTGGAATACACTGCGGAAAGGATACCCTCCCGAAAGCGCATCTATGTTGAAAAAGTAATCTTTATCAAAAGAGGTAGCGTCTTTCTTGATAAGGAGTGCCCCTGCTGGTTTGGTAGAACTCTTTTCAAAACGACCAGAGAATACATACACATCACCATTATCGGCTTTGCCTAATTGTGAGATGTACTGAGAGCGGAAACGCCCTGATGAATAACCTAACTTATCGCTTTTGTAAATGCGTTTTAGGTTCATATTTTTATCAAAAGCAGCTACCCAAATAGAATCAGGCTTGCTAATAGCCGCTGTAGTCGAACCACTACCTGGACGCGGTTGGTTGCGCTCAGAATAAATCATTGCCGAAAGAAACTCGCCATTACCCCTGTCTAAAATACCAGAAAAAGAAGCAATTTCTTTGTTGTTTTTGCCTAAATCTTTGGTAATTTCAAGCGTACCGATGGTAGTTTGGGTAGCTACTTTATAATCGGATACGTTGTGGAAAATAAAGGTAGCACCATCGTTGCGGTCTTTACCATTAATTTGTTGCCCCGCAAGGGTTTGTCCCCCTACATTCACAATAAAATATTTATCGAAGAAACCGTATGTAGTAAAACGAGAAGGTACTTGGAAGTCAGTTATTTTTTCTAACTTATCACCATTTCGTTTGTACGATACCCCAATACCAGGGGTCTGACCTTTGTAGGCTAACCCAACCGCTGTATTCTGCCCAAATGACCAAAAGTAACCTGTTTCGGGCAATTCTTCAAAGTTAGAACTGATAGAAACTTCTCCACTTTCTAAATCAGAAACATAGAGTGCAAAACTTTTATCGGTTCCTTTAGCATCAATTAAGAATTGTTTTTCGGCTACAGGAGGGTTTTCGGGTTCGTTTTTATCTTTTTTACAAGATATAAAAGCAGTACTACCTGCTAATACAGAGAGCATCAGCCCTTTTTTGAATGTTTGATGATTGAAATACATAAATTTAAATATTAATTTTTTCTATTACATATAGAGGTTAGCTTTTAATAAAAGCGGTAGGATAGTTTGGCATAAAAAGCACGACCTGCTTTCTGTAGGCTATAGTTGTCGTACAGCAATTCATCAGTGAGGTTTTTTATCTCAGCCGATATACTTATTTTTTTATTAGAAGTTTGGTAAGTGATATTAACATCGTGTGAAAGCTGTGAGGGCACAGTGTTCTTAGCTCCTTCGCTTTGCCAAGTAAGGTAAAACTCATCAGTATATAGGAGGTTGTAGCTCACTGATAATTGGTCTTTTTTAGCCAATACTCCTTTGAAATTGTAAGAAGCATCAGCATTGGCAAAAAAGTAAGGCACATTGGGTACACGGTCGTTATAAGTAAGAGAGTTAGCCCCAAAAGCCGTTTTCTTTTCTTTGTTGCGGATGTCCATATAGGTAAGATTGCCGCCTATGGCAAAGCTATTTTTGTAGAAATAACGGGCTGAAAGGTCGGCACCTACATTCAGTACGTTACCGTGATTGCGGCTGGCAGCAATACCCCTACTGTTAATCCCCCTGATGATATAGTCGGTAATATTGCGGTAGGCTACTCCTGCTTCGATAAGAAAAGAATGGTTGTCGGCTACAGGTTGGTAAGAAAGGTTAAAATTGATATTCTGGCTGTTTTCGGGTTTGAGCTGTTGGTCGCCCTGCTCAAGGTCGCCATCTCCAAAAAGCTCGCGCTCGGTAGGCAAACGGAAGGTCTTTTCATACGATAGTTTTACTTGTAGCGGAGTGAGGAGTTGGTAGGTAGTGGCAAGCCCATAACCTGTAATACTGCTATACCGACTTTGCTCTTCGTATACAGCATTGCTCGCATTGCCTGCTATTTGTACAGGTCCGGTTACTTTGGTGGTGTAGTATTTAGCAAAAGCTAATGTATTCCAAAGGTTATTGGGGGCAAATTTGTACGAAAAGCCTACAATATTTTTCTGATTCACCCGACGCATAAAATCGGCTGCTGTAGTAGCAAGTGATACTACATTGTCGGTAGTGGTACGCTTGTAATGGCTATAGGTATTGCTTAGCTGGAAGAGGTGTTCTGGCGTAGGCATATAATCGATATGTGAGGTGATATAGCCTGTTTTCCCCTCAAAAGTTTGAAGAATGTGCTGCACTTCGCCTTTGGTGGCTTTAGTGCGGTAAGTGCCATCCCAAGCGTATTGGCGTGGCTCTTCATCGGTATTACGAGTAGTGGTAAGGTCATACCGACCGCTAAGAGCGAAAGACAAACCGCTAATGATATGCTTCTTTTCGTATTCCATTGAAGAGGAATAAGTGTGTGAGGTGCGGTATTTGCCCCCAAAAACTATCTGCATTAGGTTAGCGTTCTGTATTTGCTTGTATTCTTGGTTGTAATTGAGACCAAAGGAGAGTTTGTCAGCCCACTTTTCATTGAATATATTCACACGACCTATTAGGGCTTCGTTGTGATAGCGGTCGTGAAAGCGGGTAAACCAACGTGGTTCTTTTGAGAAGACTCCCGTATGTACATCGAGGTACTTGGTAAATACCTTGTAATTATTATCGGAGTAGTTTTGGTAGGCATTCAGCTCCAATGAGATGTTATCGGTAAGGCGTTGCCCTATGCGCAAGGTACTTTTGTGGGTATTGAAAGAGCCAAAAGTGTAAGATAAGTTGGCGTAATTGCGCTTACTGCGGCGGGTAACAATATTAACAGCCCCCCCGAGAGCATCGGCACCAAAGGTGATGGGTACTACTCCTTTGTAAATCTCGATGCGCTCAATCATTTCGGCAGGGATATTATTAATACGGAAAGAGGCATTAGCACCGTTCATAGGTACGCCATCAATAAAAGTGCGTACGTGCCTACCTGTAAAGCCATTGAGGTTGATATGAGCCTCAGCCCCTACCCCTCCTGTTTCGCGCATTTTCACCCCCGATACGCGTGCAAGTATATCGGCAGCATTGCTATTGACAGCTTGAAGTGATTGCGCTTCAATAGCTACTACGTTATAGGCTGCTTTTTGTATTCTTTTGATAGGCACTTCGGCTTTAACTACTACTTCTTCTAATTGAGTTATAGAGTCTTTAGGCTGTTGTGCTACGGTAGCAATAGGAGCTAAAAGACTGATATACAAAAGTTTTCTCATTTTTATTACTTAATTCGGCGGCAAATATAGTACATTATTTAAAAACAACCTAAATAAAAAAAGAAAATAATTAACAGTACGCTCCTTGAAGATCCTACAAAGGGCTTCTATTTGCAGGGTTTCTTCTGAAATATATTTACCAAAGTGTTGTTGTAGGCTCATAAGTGTGAGTTTAAAATAATTCATCGGTAAGGCTGAAAGTATATGAGCCTTTGGAGGCTGTAGCTGTTTCTTTTACAAAGGTTGATGTCTTGAGGTAAGAGTTCACGTTTTTTGAGAACGAAATTAGGTAAGAGCAGAAAGAGTATTATCTAAGTTAATTGTTTTTCTATGATAGTTCTCAGCTGTATAAGGTCGGGGTATTTTGTGTAATCAAAATGTTTTTTAGCATATTTATAGTAGTTTTCTATTGAAAATCTAGGAAGTTCTTTAGTGAGGGCTTTAGCAAAATCTTTTCCTTGATAATAGACTAAAAATTTGAGGTCATCAAAGAAACGCTCATCAAAAAGCGTTAAGAATTTTTGTAAGGTAGTTTCAAAAGTTTTCTTTGTCCATTGTTGATTACTCTTGTTAAGTACCTTTTCAATCAGTTGCCAAGCATTAGCCTTACAAGAGTCTAAATCTAATGCATTAGGTAGGGTGCCGCTCCCTTTTTCCCAAGTAGTATTAAAGCTATTAGCAAAACGCAAGGCACCTAAGGTGTGTCTTACGGCTTGGTAGTATTTCAGTTCTTTAGCAACCTTTATAAAAAGGCTCTTCACCTCTTCCTCTGTATTGATGTTGTAGGTATTTTCTTGTTCTTGAAGAAAAAGAAAGAAGGTATTTGTATTCAACAGATAGTTTTCAATCGTAGTACGATAACTGTAATAGGTATTTTTATTGAATGAGAAAAGTTCTTCTTTATCAGGTACAGGGGCATCAAAATCTCTATCTCTAAAGAGGAGGTGAAAATCAGAACGCACATTGCCATTTTTTTCTTGATATTCCATAATAGCATTGGCGCCGTATTTACCTCCTATGGGTTTAATGGTGACGTTGAGGTACCCATCAATTACTTTTTCGAGAATGTCAAAGTCGTGGCTACCTTTTTTTCCTTCGCAGTATAGGTTGATAATTTTCATTAGCTGAGTTTGATGATTTTATTTTCCTCAAACATTGAGGTGATATAATCAGAATGTGAGGTTATTATAAATTGGTTGTTGTGTCCTAATTTAGGCAAAGCGCGTATAAAAGCCTGTTGCAATGGGGCGTGTAGGTGTAATTCTATTTCATCAATAATGATAATAGAATTGTTAATGTTATATCTTGCAAAATCCATCAGGATAGGGAAGATAGCCCGTTCACCAGCCGACATTTCAGAGAGTTCATAGTCGTTTTTACCGTCGTTTAAAAAGAAATCGGGAGCAGTACTCTTTTCATAAATATCAAAACGAGGGGTAGAACCTACAAATTTTCTGTCGGTAAAAACAGTACTATATAATTCCGATATTTTTTTGTAGAAATCAAATTCTCCTGCCTTTAGTGTTCTTCTGCCTTCAGTTACGGCTATATGGAAGCTATAAGCACTGGCTAAAAAAGAACGTATAGCATCTAACTGTGAGACCTCTCCTTCAAACATATTGTTCACACTATAAGAGGTGCGCTGCTCGGTATACCAATAGATATTCCCTACTTTTTCAAACAACTTACTTTTGTCGGCTTCAAAGGCTGTAAGCTGTTTAGCATACTGATAACCTGAAAGTTGATAAGAATCTTTAGGGTTATTAGTGAAAGGTTTCCCCTCTTCATAGTTAAAAAGGACTTTGATTTCTTTGTTTTTGTTAGGAATGCCTATTTTTTTTCCTAATTCTTTAAGCCTTTCAGCATAAAGAACGGTTTCATTGATTTCTTCTTCTGAAAAATGGATAGTAGCTTCTACTTTTAAAGGCATACGTCCTCCACTTTGTAAAAATCGGTATTCAAAACCACTCCAATCAATGTCTTCTACACTAAAGTTATCACGTGTAAGAGGCGCTATCATCATTACAATAGCTTGTAGCAGAGAACTTTTCCCTGTGCCATTATTCCCTACGATAAGGGTCATATCATTTATCTCACCGTCTTTGTGAAAAGGAATAGTCTTTTGTTCTACAAAACGTTTGTAATTGCGAAGTGTTATCTCTTTTATTTTCATACTATTTTTAATATCCAGCTTATAGAGCAGCAAAAATACAAATAATTTGGTAATTAGCAAATTTATGAAATTAGCAAATTATAAAAATATATCATCAAGGGTGAAAGTATGTGAGCCTTTGGGGGCTGTAGCTGTTTCTTTGCGCATTCTCTCGGCAAGGATAGCGGTAGGCATAGGGCGATAACGCTTGAAGAGTCCTAATTTGTTTAAAAAGCTAATAGCTTTTACTGAAAGGTTCTCGCCGCCTCTGTTGCTATTAGGGCGGATAAGTACTGAGGGCTGAAAGATAAGCAAGCGGGTAAACTCAAGGGCTTTGACAGCATCTTCTAAAGTGCCTTTCATACGATTGTAGAATAACTTAGAGTGTGCTTTGGCTCCTGCTGCCGACACCAATACAAAGGTGGGTACTCCTTTATTCCTACACTGCTGGGCAAAAGCGTACTGATAGTCGTAATCTACCCGCCATTGGGCGTCCTTGCTGCCAGCAGCGGCTAAGGTGGTGCCTAAGCAGGAGAAAGCAACCTCGCCGTGCAACAAATCAGCCCACGCCTTGGGAGTATCAAAATTCACTACGTGGGTGTGTAGTTTGGGGTGACTGATGCCGATAGGTTTGCGCACAAAGCTATGTACTTCAGTATAAGTGTCGTCGGTTAAAAGTTGCGACAATAAGTCTTTTCCGGTGGCGCCTGTAGCGCCGATAATAAGGGCTGTCATTATAGTTTTACGGGTATAGTAATCCCTGCTGAAAAGCGAAATTTTCGCGTCTCAAAAGGATAGTTAGCACTTGTTTTGCCCCAAGGGAAAGCGTAGCCTGCTTTTATATAGAAAAAGAGGATTTGTACGCCTGCTTCGGGGGCGAAGTAATAAGGTGAAAAATTAAGCTGTGGGCGTAACATTAGTATGGGTATATCTATAAAGCCTCCACGCTCATTATCAGCCCTTATCCAAGCCGAAAGCTGTGCTTCGGGGATAAAGATAAGTTGTTTGTTCTCGGAGCGAAAGTTGCCGGCAATACCCGCTGATAGTGCTATCTTATAACTGTCGTAATAGTTGTAATGTAGTCCTAATGCACCATAGGTACTACCTTGTTTTAGGTAGCTAATGTCTATCACGATGATATTGTTATCAGAGGTTTGGGCTTCGGCAGGGAGGGCTATCCATACCCATAGGAGTAAAAAGAGTTTTTTCACTAATTAAGGCTTTAAGGGAGATTTAATTTTTTAAGTTCTCCAGCAGGAGTTAAGAGCATCACCTCTTTGTTCTTTTTTTCAAAGCGATTAACACTCATTTTTATTTCATAAATGAGTTGTATAACAGGCTCGATGACGATGGGGTTAAGTACTATGTCAAAATCTTTATCGGCAATAGGTTGATAGTATTGTGTTACCGACTTGTTAGCTTGCAGTATATTGCCTGCGCGTTTGCCTTGCAGCAGCGCACTGTTATAGGCTTCATAGCTTTTGTATTGCCCAGTGGGCGAAGTCAGTACAAAGCCATCGGTTACTTTCTTTTCGGCAGTGGCAAAACTCTCGGCAAGGGTTGCTTCATAATGCTTTTGTTTTTCAAAAAAGGCAGCTTTTACCTTTCCCATTAGCTCTTTTTTTACAGTGTCGAGGTTGCTGGCGTAGTAGTCCATACGCACAAGGTCGTAAATTTCACTCTCGGAGAGCAAGATGATAAGTTCGTTAAGCTGAGAAGCTTCTTCGATTTTGATGTGAAGATTTTGTTTCAGTTCAAAGCCTACAGGTAGTTCGTTATAAGTGCGCTTGCTAAACACTTTTTTCTCGGTTTCGTATTCGTACATAGGTACAAATGAAATCATATCGACAAAAGTCTCGAAGTTTTTGGCTTTAAGAGCTACTTGAGCTGCCGAAAGGCGCTGGTTCATTAGCTGAGAAGCCTCTTTAGCTGTTTTGCCCACTTGCACCACGCTAAAGATAGCTACAAAGGCATCGGCTTTTATGTTAGCCAATCCTTTAGCTGATACTACCATTTCGTGATTCATAGGGAAATCGATAGTAATATCATTGCTTTTCCAACTATGTTGGTTTTTATCAGAGTAGTTTACATTCCCTGAAGCTTGTCCGAAAGCAAAAGAAGTGCCCATTAAGGCAATAAAAAAAAGGTATTTCATATTGTTTTCTGTTTTTATTTCTGTCTCCAATTAATACTTTAAAAAATCACGAGGCAAAGGTAGGGAATAATTAGGGAATTAGCAAATTGGGAAATTAGCAAATGAGGAAATTAGCAAATGAGGAAATTAGCAAATTAGCAAATGAGGGAATTAGCAAATTATAAAAATATATCATCAAGGGTGAAAGTATGTGAGCCTTTGGGGGCTGTAGCTGTTTCTTTAAAAATAACAAAAAATCATCTTTTTTGTATTTTCGTTGCGAATAATGCAAAGTGAGGGGACATTGTTAAAAGGCTTGATATTCAGTGATGTAACGCTTATCCTTCGCTCACCCTTCGCTCTGCCTTCGCCCTGCCTTCGTTCACCCTTCGAGAAGGCTATAAGGTGCTTCTGGTATCGTTATTGGTGTAATAGACTGATTTTTAGGAGGTTGTCGTTTTTGTGAGAAGAGGAGGTTGTGGTTGGTGATTTTTGCATTATTCGCAATGTTTTAGTGGATAGGGGTTAGTGGATAGGGGTTAGTGGATAGGGGTTAGTGGATAGG
>CAUREJ010000073.1:0-10111 GCA_963523735.1 uncultured Capnocytophaga sp. | reverse complement strand
GCCTTAGTAGCTTGTTCATATACCTTAACAGCTTTTTCCCATTGTTTTTGGATACCCACTTCAATAAGTAATTCGTGGCTTATTACACGCGCTCCTCCACTTTTCCCGCTGCTTTTGGCAGTGATATTAAGGCGTATTTTCCTAAGCCCATCACCTAAAGAAGTGCCCAACTCAGGATTGTTTATAAACTCTTCTTGTAGTTTTTGGAGGTCGGTCTTAAGACTTTTGTATTTTTTAAAAAGAGCTTTGAACTCTTTTTGGAAGTTAGGTGAAGTATAAAACTTATATTTCATTTAAAAAGTCGTTTAATTCTTGAAACTCCATTTTACCTGCACGAAATTCTTGGAGTTCTTTTAACCCTTGATTGATTTTCTTTTGTAATTTTCTCTCTTTAAGGCTAAACTCTAAAGATTCGGAAACAGCTGCTTTTTTCTTAGTTTTCGCAAAACTCTTCTCTTTAGTAACTCTCACAAAATCAAATGTTTTAAGATATTCTACTACTTCCAACGCTTGCGGACTGTTACTGTTAATAGTTGCTACATAAGGTATAATATATAGGTTTTAAGTTTTTCTTGCCGCAAAGATACAAAACAATTATCAATTAACAAAGAACAATTATGCACTTACAGGTCAAACGCACGAAAACTATTTTACTCCTCTCCAAAACTTAATACCTAAAATGCATCTTTTCATCGTTTTTGTTGCAAATAATTCAAAAATTACCAACCCCAACTCCCTTTTTTTGTACAGAACCCCAACACCCTAATAATGAACTCATTACAATAAAACCCTTATCAAAACCAGCTTGGAGTCATCTCGAAGGCAGAGCGAAGGCATACCGAAGGCAGAGCGAAGGGTGAGCGAACAATAAGCGTTACTTTACTGAATATCAAGCATTTCAATCCTAACCCCTCACTTTGCATTATTCGCAATGAAAATAGCAAAAAGATGATTTTTTGTTATTTTTGAGGTAACCTCAAGGTACTATTGTAATTTTATCCGTTTAACCTCATTTTCTCACTCGCTAATTTTCTAATTTTCTCATTCGCTAATTTTCTCATTTGCTAATTTCCTAATTTGCTAATTATTTCTTATCTTTGCCGAAAATTTTAAACGTAACGACAAAAAGAATATGGAAAACGGAATTTTTGCCAAAATTACTACTAACAAAGGAGCTATACTACTGAACCTTACCTACAAGCTAACCCCTGCTACCGTAGGTAACTTCGTTGCCCTTGCCGAAGGAAAAATGAACAACTCTCAAAAACCCCTTGGCACTCCTTATTACAACGGACTCACCTTTCACCGTGTTATCCCTAACTTTATGATACAAGGCGGTTGCCCCTTAGGTACTGGCACCGGTGAACCTGGTTATCGTTTCGACGATGAGTTCCACCCCTCATTAAAACACAACAAAGCTGGCGTACTCTCTATGGCAAATGCCGGTGCAGGTACCAATGGCAGTCAGTTCTTCATCACCCACGTACCTACCCCTTGGTTGGACGGTAAGCACACCGTTTTTGGCGAGGTGATTGAAGGTCAAAACGTAGTGGATAGCATCGCGCAAGGTGATAAAATAGAAACCATTGAAATTATCAGAATAGGTGACGAAGCCCAAAATTGGGACGCCCTCAAAGCTTTTAACGACTTTAACGAAGCTAAAGCTACGCGCCTTGCCCAAGAAAAACAAAAAGCCGAAGCCGCCCTTGCGCAAGAAGTAGTTGGTTTTGAAAAGACCGAAAGCGGACTCTATTACCAAATCACTCATCACGGCAATGGCAAGCAAGCCATAGCAGGCAAACCCGTATCCGTACATTACACCGGTATGCTCTTAGATAAAACAGTTTTCGATAGTTCACGCCGCCGTAATGAGCCTTTGCGCTTCACCGTAGGGGTAGGTCAGGTTATCGAAGGCTGGGACGAAGGGATTCTGCTATTACACGAAGGCGATAAAGCCCGCTTAGTAATCCCCTCTGACTTAGCTTATGGCACTCGCGGTGCAGGGGGCGTAATCCCTCCCAACGCACCCCTCATTTTCGATGTTGAGTTAGTGTCAGTAGGATAATTTGATATTGAATTAATGAACATAAAGGAGTTAGAGGCTCAGAACTATCCTCTAACTCCTACCTCAATTGCTAATGGTTAAAAAAATGATTTTATGAGCACAGCAGTTTTAATACAACAACCCAATGTTCAGTTTATAACTGATAATGAAGGAAAAACACTATCAGCAATAGTGCCTATAAACGAATATAATACTATGCTAAAAATAGTAGAGCAGTACTATTATGATGATGACGATAACTTCACCGATGAAGAACTCAGAAGAATAGCCCTGTCACATCAGCAAGCCCAAGAAGGAAAATTAGTAAAAAGTGAAGAGGTTTTTAAAATGCTAAGAGCTGAATATGGAAATTAATTGAAAAACAACTATTTAAAAATTAACTATAAAATATATTGATATGAAAAAATTAATCATTACAACTTGTATAACAGCAGTAGTAAGCTTAGGCATCTACTTATACGCTTGCCCCGGTGAAGATGATTGGGAAGGCTTTTACTACTCTATCTTTTCACCTCACGCCACTGTAAATAAGGAAGAGTACGCCCCCCTGTTTTTAGATAAAAGATACTTCTTTTACGGCAATGAAAGCATCAAAAACGATGGTATCAACTTCCGCGATAACGATTTAGCCGACTGGAAAAAATACCTCGGCAAAAACCTATCCAACGATGCTATCGCCTACTTTATGTACGACGATGACGCCCTGAATGAAATTGAAAAGTACAACGCCGCTACCGACAAAAACAAAGTAAACCTAAGTCATAAAGTATCACAAAAAAATGACAAAACTGTAGCCAATTTCTTCTCACTTTTAGGTATTGCACGTGGTAACGAAAAGGTTACCAACGTAAAATACGACTATTGGAACTACGATGAAAGTGCTGCAAAAGAATACACCCAAAATTCCGAAATAGAAAAAGCCGAAAAACTGTATCAAAAAGCTACTGCCGATAACGATGCTTTCTTTGCCAATCGTATGTGGCTACAAGTAATGCGCCTCAAATTCTATTCAAATAACCGAAGTGCTGTAATCAGCTTCTTTAACGAAACCCAAAATTCACAACCCAAAAACGGTATTTATTACCGCGGATTGCACTACGTAGCAGGAGCCTATAAAGCTCAGAAAGACTACCAAAAAGCCAATGCCGCTCTTGCTGTACTTTTTAACACTAACTACCCTTTTAAACAAGCAGCTACTTATGAATACCGCCCCTTACCCGATAACGAAACAAAAAAAATAGCCTCTACCCTATCCACCGATGAACAATGCGCTCTGTGGGCTATACAAGGATTTTATAGCGAAGAGGAAAACGCTATACAAAAAATACTGAGTATCAACCCTAAATCACCACATATCGATTTCCTCCTTACCCGATACATAAAGAACATTGAAGCTAAAACCAATGAAGTAAGTTTCAAAACAATTGCCGACTACCACCAGCAGTGCAAAAAAATCGTTACTAATGAATTTAAAACCGATTGGGTAATACAAACTGCCAAAAAAGGTAATATAAGTAATCCTTTCTTGTGGAATGTAGTGGCTGCCTATATACAAGCCTACAAACAAAACCACCAAGATGCCAAAAACTTCTTGCAAAAAGCCGAAGAACAAACCAATATACCCGACCAAAAAGAACAAGTGCACCAAATCAGACTCTTTAATGAGGTATATGCCTTATCCAAAATCACTAAAGAAGATGAAAACCGCTTGCTAAAACTGCTAATGTGGACTAAATCACCCCAAGATACCGAGTCTTACTACCAGTATTTAACCCCTTTTATTAAAGAGTACTTATCCAAACTATACCAAGAAAATGGCAATGCCCTAATGTCCGAACTCACACTCCACAGTAGCTCCTATTTTATTAAACCAGAACAAGCGGCGGCTATGGAACAATTCCTCCTAAAAACCAACAAAAACGATTGGGAAAAGTACTGGGAAAGCCTATATACCTTCTCTTTAGCCGATATTTACGAAAGCAGAGCTATTTTTGCCTTCTTCAATAATAATATAGAAGAAGCTATCACTCAAATGGAAAAAATACCTTATTCCAAAAGATTTGATGAGGAAACCCAAAAATGGGTAACTACCAAAGAGAAAAAAAGTGAAGCCCTACTGCCTGCTAACCCTTTTAACGGCTTTATTACCGATTGCCACGATTGTGAACACGCCAAAAAAATCCGTAACCCTTATAGCAAAATCTCTTTCCTACAAAAAGTAAAAGAGATGCAAGAAAAGGTAGATAAAGGTGAAGATGTTTATAACAACGCCCTATTGCTCGGGAACGCCTTTTATAACTGCTCCTATTTTGGCAATAACCGATTCTTCTATTACAACGATGTTTTAGGTGAATACAGTAGCTTAGGAGTCAATGAGGAAAACAGAACCATATTACTAAGTATGGATATGGCTAAAAAATACTACCTTATAGCACAAAAACACACTGCTAACGATGAACAACGTGCTAAAATAGCCTATATGCTTGCCAAAGTAGAACGCAATGAGTTCTATAACCAAAAATACTTCTACGATGGCCGATGGTATGGAGGCGGTTTTAAAGACCCTATGTTCAAAGACTGGAACGGATTTAAAGAACTCCGAAAATATCCTCACACTAAGTATTACAAAGAAGTACTGAGAGAATGTGAATATTTCGAGAAAGTAAAAAACAGAAAATAACTCATAGCTAACTTATAAAAATGAACAAAATAGATATTGTATTACTGATAATATTAGGCTTCGGACTCATACGTGGCTTTATGCGAGGGCTTATTATCGAAATGGCTTCCCTCTTAGCCATAGTAGTAGGTATTTACGGAGCAATACACTTTTCTTTCTTTACTGCTTCCTTATTGGAAAAAGTAATTCCTGCCGAACGCTCTACTATCGAAACGGTAGCTTTTGGCTTAACCCTCATCGTACTGATGCTGGCAGTAATGTTCTTAGCCAAAATCATTACCCAAATGTTCAAAGCTGCCCAATTGGGCTTCCTAAACCGCCTTACAGGAGGCATTTTCGGAATGGTCAAATCGGCAGTAATAGTAGGAGCCTTATTCGTGTTCTTAGAACGTACCTTCCAAGTAGAAAAATGGCTCTCTACCTCTGCCCTAAGTGAATCATTGCTGTATAAACCAGTAAAGAGCATCAGTGAAGTAGTATACGCTAATGTATTCCCTGATAAAGAAAAAGGTAAAGAGGAAGCTAAAGAAGAGATAAAAGACGTAAAAGAAGAAATAAAACCCCAATAATATGAAAAACATTTTTTTATTAGTACTCCTTGCGCTAACTGCCTGTGAGCGCAAAACCTCCGATGATGTCACTAAAAATAGTAGCACCGATGGTATTATTGTCACTATTAATGACGATGCCCCCTCAGCAAGCTCACCAAAAAATGCCTTGCCCAAAAACGCCGCTCAAATAGAAACCGAGCCCGGTTATGTATGCCCTACACAGCACCCAAAATACCGCCTCGTTCCTATCTTCAAGGTAAATTACAACCATAATGCCGACCGCTATGTGGGTAGCCTTAGTTACCTTACTAACTACTCTTATGATTATGATTATAATCTCGATATAAACAGAAAAAAAGAAGGTAATAGCTGGCACGGCAATATTGTAGCAGGATTCAATACCGTATACGGTGATGGGTTAGTGAATATAGCAGTGATAAATGTAGAAACAAACCAGCAAAAGCTGCTCTTTGAAAAACCTACCTTTATCGAAAACCTATACTACCCTACTCAGGAAAGTGATACCCTTAATTTTAAGCCCGTAACCCGTAATTATTATATGATTTCGTGCTATGATGAAGATACTAATAATGACGGATACCTTAATCGTAATGACCTACGTCACTTTTACCTTTACAACCTCGAAGGCAATAAAGTAAAACAGCTCATTCCTAATGACTATGGGGTTACTGGCTCTACCTATGATGGAGCTAATGATGCTCTTTATATATACGTCCGTCAGGACACAAACCACAACGGCAAAATAGAACCTAATGAGCCAAGAGTTATTTTCTTAACCGACCTTAAAACGCCCGAAAACACTGTATTGCTGTACAAATAATGGAAGGATTAGTATACAAATCAACAGGAAGCTGGTACACCGTTAAAAACCCCGACACAGGGCAATTGTACGAGTGCCGTATAAAAGGAAAATTCCGTATAAAAGGTATAAAAAACACCAACCCTATCGCGGTAGGCGATAGGGTTGTTTTTAAAATTGAAGAAAATGAAAACAGAGGCGTCATTACCGAGATAAAAGAACGTGATAACTACATCATTCGCAAATCGGTGAACCTATCTAAGCAAACCCACATCATAGCCTCTAATATCGATATTGCTTTCTTGGTAGTAACCCTGAACAATCCCCCCACCTCTACCACCTTTATCGACCGTTTCTTAGTTACTGCCGAAGCTTATGGCATTAAAACCATTATCCTATTTAACAAAACTGATACTTATACCGAGGATGAACTTTTAGAAATAAAATACCTTGCAGCAATATACCGCAAGGCAGGCTATGAATGTATAGGCATCTCTGCCCATACAGGTAAAAATATTGACAAAGTAAAAACCTTTATGCAAGGTAAAACCTGTGTAGTATCGGGTCATTCAGGTGCTGGTAAATCAACTTTTATTAATGCTATAGCCCCTAATTTACAACTCAAAACTGCCGAAATATCGGCTCAACACCAGCAAGGGCAACACACTACTACCTTTGCCGAAATGTTCGACCTTCCTTTCGGAGCGCGCATTATTGATACCCCTGGCATCAAAGGATTTGGTATGGTAGAAATAGAAAAAGAAGAACTTACCGACTACTTCCCCGAGTTCTTTAACCTGAAACACCAGTGCAAGTTCAATAACTGCCTCCACACCGACGAACCTCAGTGTGCTGTAAAAAATGCTTTAGAAAAAGATGAAATAGCGTGGTCACGATACAAAAGTTATTTGCAAATACTAAAAGGTGAAGAAAGTGTGTACCGTGAAAGTGAAGATGAGTAGTAGTTAGTAGTTATTGTTTATTAGCATCGTACACTACACTTTGTACTCGTTGGCGTATTTGTTTATTAATAAGTAACTTATTCTCTGCCGAAGGGTACGTTCTGTTGGATAGAAATACAATTACAATCTCATTAATAGGGTCAGCCCAAGCAAAGGTACCTGTAAAGCCTGTATGACCAAAGCTTTCCATAGGCACACAGCCGCAAGTAGGTCCGGATTTGCCTAACTGAGGTTTATCAAAACCTAAGCCCCTTCTGTTACCTTCGGTACAGTAGTTACAGGTGTTAAACATTGCAACTGCTTGTGGCTGCAAGTACCAAGAGCCCCCGTAATAACCTTGTTGCAAAAACATCTGCATCATTTTAGCTACATCGTTAGCCGTACCAAAAAGCCCTGCGTGCCCCCCTACTCCGCCTAACATAGCCGCCCCCTGATCATGTACATAACCGCGAAGCTCTTGGCTGCGGAAAGTCTTCTCATCTTCGGCAGGGGCTATATTATCAGGTGAAAAACGTTGTAAAGGCAAAAAAGTAAGCTGGTAAGCTCCTAAGCCTCTGTAGAAATGCTGTTGCACGGCTTCTTGCAACGGCTTTTTTGTTTTCTTCTCTATATATTGTTTAAAATAGTAATAAGGCAAATCACTGTAAAGGTATTTCTTATTTTTGATAAGGTCACTATCATCAATACTCTTGTATATACTATCGGTAAAGCCCTCACGAAGGTACAGGTTTTTAGCTACCTCAGTAGGGAACTCATCACTGGGGGTAGTGCTGTAAAAGTCGGGGGAAGGTTTTTTGTTAGTATCAAGAGTCCTGTTAAAAAAAGGTATCCACGATTGGAACTGTGCGTAATGTGAAAGTACCTCTTTCATAGTCATCTTTGCCTTATTGGTATCCTTCAGTTTAGGTAATAAGTCGGCAAAAGTATCATTAGGGTTAAAGTCGCCTTTGGTGTAAAGACGCATCAGTTCGGGCAGTGTAGCAAGTATTTTGGTAAGTGAAGCAAGGTCATAAATAGTATGGTTATCCACTTTATGTTCAGAATTATAGTCCAACGTGCCAAAGCTCTTATTATACACTACTTTTCCTTTTTTAGCTACCAATATTTGCATACCAGGTGCCATTTGCCCGTCAATAGCTTCAGCTGCTATGGTATCAATTTTAGCTAATACCGCAGCATCTAAGCCTACACTTTCGGGCAAGCCATAAGCTAACCTACCTATTTTAGGAGTAATAATACTTGTGCCTACAGGTAGGTCGGGGTGTACCGATACAGGTAATACCCCTTTCCCCTCAATAGCCCCAAAGATAAGCTGTGCCGCTTTATCTTGTGCTACTTTATGGTTTTGGTAAGCAAATACAATTCCTTCGATATGATGAATGTTTTTCACATCGAGCATTGCGTAAGGACGTGTGAAAACGCTTAGTATTACTTTTTTCTTCTTAGCTAAGTGTTCTAACCATTTTAGTTCATTATCGGTGAATTTATAAGCCTCCCAAGGACTTTTATCTGATTTATGCAGCCCTATAATTACCGTATCGAAGGGAGCTACAGCCTCATACAGCTGAGTGTCGTTTTTAGGCTCTACAAGCACCACTTCAGCGTATTTTTTTAATGAAGTATAGAATGTCCAACCACTATCATTCCCGAATTTCACATACGCTATTTTGCGTTTTTCAAGATCTTTTAGCGGGAGTATATTGTCCTTGTTTTGCGCTACTGTAAGAGCGTTTTCAAAAAGTTCTTCTGTAAGGAGGTCATCGGCTGGGGTGTGAATGCTATCAATAACACTCTTTTCAACCAAAGGAGTAAAGGAAGTTAGCCCTACTTTGTATTTAGCCATCAGTATCTTTTTTACCGAATGTGCCAAGCGTTCTTCGGTAATGCGCTTTTTTTGGTAAGCTTTTTTCATAGCTTCAAAGCCCTTAGGCAAATCGGAGGGCATAAGAAGAATATCATTCCCCGCCAAGAAGGCTTCTACTTCAACCTCGCCTACGGGTAAGTATTCGGATACGCCTTTCATACCTAAGGCATCGGTAAATATAAGACCTTCATAGCCCATTTCTGTTTTGAGCAAATCGGTAATAATACTTTTGGAAAGAGAGGAAGGTAGTCCTTTTTTAGACTCTAAAGCAGGTACATTAAGATGCCCTACCATTACACTTGCTACACTTTTAGAGATGGTACGGAAGGGATAAAGCTCTACTTCTTTTAATCTATCGGCACTAAAACTGATAGTAGGTAGGGTTTTGTGCGAATCTTTAGCTGTATCACCGTGACCGGGGAAGTGTTTGGCACTACCCAATACCCCTACCGACTGCATACCACGAGCAAAAGCTAAGCCTTTTTGAGCTACATTTACTTTATCCTCACCAAAGGAGCGGTTACCAATAATAGGATTATCGGGATTGGTATTGATATCAATATCGGGGGCAAAGTTGAACTGCATACCTAAGGCTTTGCAGTGTTGCCCTATGCGCTTAGCAGCGCGTTCCACCAAGTTATTATCTTTGATAGCCCCTAAGGTCATATTCCAAGGGTAGGCGTAGGTTGAATCCAAGCGCATAGCCAAGCCCCATTCGGCATCCATAGCCATAAAAAGAGGCACTTTAGAGAGGGGTTGAAACTCATTAGTAAGCTTAGTTTGCCGTTTAGGACCTCCTTTTGAGAAGATAATCCCCCCAATGTAGTATTTCTTTATCCAGTCTTTTATTTCATCTACTTTTTTAGTGCCTATATGACTGGAAAAAAACGATACCATAAACAACTGACCTATCTTTTCATCGAGGGACATTTGTTTATAAGTATCCTCTACCCATTGTTGTTGGGCTTTGGCATCGATAGCTGTTAAAGGCGATTGCCCCCAAGCTGTTACTGCTAAAAACTGTATAGCAAATAGTACGTATAGTTTTTTCATTTTATTAGGTGTTAGGTTTTAGGGGGGTAGTTTATAGGCAAAAACTTTGCCAAAGTTTAGAACCAAGGTTGTAAGGAACATTTTTAACTATCTGAATAAGAATACATTTTTGAAGG
>CAUREJ010000072.1:0-10236 GCA_963523735.1 uncultured Capnocytophaga sp. | reverse complement strand
CTGTTACAAGGATGAAAACCTTGCGTCCTAACCCCTAGACGAACGGACCTTGTTTGCTTTGTTTGAGGAGTGTTTCTCTCTCAATGCGGTTGCAAAAGTACAACAATTTTTTATTCCTGCAATTTTTTTAGCAACTTTTTTTCAAAAAAAATGCAATGTTTTTTGTAACTGCCTAATTATTAGTGTTTTGTAAAAACCGTTTTAAAGGCTTCTTTTCTGTCAAACCTACCGTTTTTAGTCCAAATTGAGCAAAAAATGAAGGGTATCTACCTCGTCAGCGTAGTCCCAAAGTTGTGGTTTTTGGGTCTCTCCAAAGGCTATTTCTCCTTTTGTAAAGTTATGAGCTACTACACATTGTATTTTTTCAGTATCAGTTGCTAATCGCTGTTTTAGGCTTTCAGTATCGTTGTAGTACTCATAAAAAAGAGTAGCTATAGGTGAGCCATATCCCTTATCTTCTTTTAACATCAAAAAACCATTCTCAAGCAATTGGTACAAGCTCATTAGGTATACCGCTTTGTTGTAGTCGTAATTATTAGCGTATTTTTGCTCATTGATGATAGAATGATAAGGATAGATAGCTTCAAAAAAACTATCAAAATTGTAGTTTTGTGGCACAAATAGTTTAGATACACTTCTACAGCCTAATCCGTAATACTGAAAAATATCCTTCCCTAAAGCATAAAGTTCTTCAGCAGTTTCTTTACCTGTCAATATGGCTACCGAGTGTCTGTTTTTTCGTATGATATGAGGTTTTTTGCCAAAATAGTACTCAAAATAGCGAGCTGTATTGTTACTCCCAGTAGCTATTACAGCATCGTAATCAGTTATGCGTTCTTCAGTAAAACTTACAGCCTCAGCCCAGTCAGGAGCAAAGGTTTTTAGTTGTTCCACCAAAAAAGGCAAAAGTACACGGTCATTACTCGAAAGTTTAACTATTGCCTTATGTCCTGCCACCAGTACACATAGTAAGTCGTGAAATCCTACCAAAGGAATGTTCCCAGCCATTACTATTAGTACTTTTTTAGCCGAAGTAGTTTCCAACCCCTCATAAGCCGACAACCATTGTCGCACTTTATCTTCTTGTAAAGAAGCAGCCCAAGTATCAAAAGCAAAGCGTAGGTTATCACGGGTAAACCAACTATTTTGCTGTTCTGCTTGTTCAAAAACACCCTCAAACAGCTTTGTGTTGGCTAACAGAGAGCCTAATTGTACTAATTTTCTTGTATTATCTTTGTGTTTCATTGTCTGCCAAAGTTCAATTAAAAAGTATTTAGTAAGAGTATCCTAAAATATCCATTAAAACGACGGAACTATCCCTAAGCGCACACCAAATTTAGGATTTCGAACTCCGTTCACATCGTTAAAATCATTGCGCCATACAAAATCTAATCTTATAAAGCGAAAGTTTCCTAACCCAATATTTTCAATCCCAAAGCCGTATTCCCAATACAATTTATTAGGTGAGTTAAATATTATGTTAGTATGGTTTGCTTGTATGTTTTTATCCGAAATACTTCCGTATGAAAACCTTGCAAAAAGAACACTTTTAAAGCGTGTTTTTTGCAATACAGGAATGCGGTTAAACAAAAAGCCATCAAAATGATGTTCAAAATAACCGTTAATATAGCTGTCGTTAATAAAATCGTAGTAGTCTAACAATGAAAAAGTATGCCGAGCCGATGAATAGGACTGGTTAGCAGGGGTAGGAGCAAGGGCTATCAGTGGGGCAGTACCAAAAATCTTTCCTCCTTCTATAGTAGTGTGTAAAATACCATAACCAAACATAGGAATAGGTTTGCTGGCTAAAAACTGTAATTTGTCATAGTTAAACTTGCTATTACTAATCCCCGATACACCTTTGGTGTATTTCAGTGTGTAGGTTGAGAATAGTTTTTTGCCGTAACGCTGCTCTACTCCATAACCAAATACTTTCCTATGAGGGGTAAGTGTCAGTTCAGCACCCGTGTAGAAGTTATCGTATTTATGAAGCAACTGGTTCGTTTTAGGGTCTTGAAAACCTATTGAAAAGTGTTCTTCATTAGCCGAAGCCAATTTTTGATAGGTACTGAACACCGAAAAGCGCACATTAGGGGCAAGGTCATAGCTAAGAACCCCTTGTATTTTTTTGTTGCGAGTAAGGTAGTAGTTTTCACCTCTTGAGATGATAAAGTTAGTAGCTTTTTCAAAATTCAGTTCAGTGTCATCGTGCATTGCAAAATTACCCATTTGCAGGTTGTCATTCTGGATTCCAACTCCTACTGTTATACGCGGATTGTGTGATAGTAGGTATTTCCCGCTGATACCGTATTTTAAACGCTTATCTTTCAGTCCATAAGCCCCATATAAGTAAGTACGGAAACGGTCATCTGTCGAAATGAACGACCTAAAACCTGCCCTAACTCTAAAACCTTCTACATTATTGCTCAAAAACGTTTGCCAAAACTTACCAAACTGCAAATAATTACCAATAGGTATATAACCTGAAGTAATCATATCAGCCACTCCTCCAATCGCTTTAATACGCTTGTTATCGCCCACCTCACTTATCAGTTGTTTAGTTTTGCTAAGGTCTACACCACCTAAAGTGTGCGTATTCCAGTAAGAATCATCTTTGTAGAACTGATTTTTAGCTATTTTTGTTACTTGTTGGTCGTAAAAAGCATCAGTCTTAGGCTCGTTCAGCACTATGTCCGAATAAGTAATGTAGTTTTTAATATACAACCCTTTTTCTTTGTCTTTTTTTGTTATTAGGGTAAAATCACCTTCTTGAATTTCGCGTTTAGGCAAGTAAATACTATCATTTACAATGGTAAAATGCTTGTCAAATGATAACCCTCGCACTAAGTTGATATTTGTTTTAGCAGTAGTGCGCATCTGTATCGATTTCACTATATAAGTTTTAGCATCTACTTCAAAGTTTCCTTCTAAAGCCAAATCTTGGTCATCTCGTGGGAAGAAATGTACCTTATAGAATTTTCTGTCCTCTTGCTGTAAGGTATCACTCAGCACATATAGGTACACCCCATAACCAAACTCTGCCAGCGGACTCACAAAGGGCTTGTTCAGTATCATATACGTATTGTCGTAAATGTCAAAATCATCAAACGACTGACTCACACGCTCCAAGCCAAAACCCTGATTCACTATACCTTGAGAACGTTCAGCCTCAATATCTACCCGTTTTTTATTCAGCAGATTGTTGCCATATACCGTTTCAATTTTTTCAGTAAGATACATTGGCAAAGAGAATACTTCTTTGAACTTCTTTTCCGACAGAATTTTCCTAATAGTGTCGTACTCCTTCCCCAAGCTTTTTTGTAAGAAGATTGTATCAAGATTATTGATACCTACTTCTTTAGAAGTGTGTATTTTGTATTGATAAGCAGTAGCGTTTTGCAATCCTCGTTTGCTCTTATTCTTCCAAATCCCTTGCAATACCTTATAAGCAGGGTTTTCCTTTTTAGAAAGAGCCTTTTTAGGTTTAGCAATAATAACAACCTCACTAAGTTGCTCACCTTCGGTCAGTACAACAACCAAGTTTTTTGTGTTATCCTTCTCCAAGTGTACTTTTTTAGTAGTAAAACCAATGAGGGAAACCTCCAATGTCCGCTGTTTTTTATCCGAATACAATGAAAAACGCCCCTCTTCATCGGTATACCCTCCTATGGTAGTTTTTGGAAAAAGTACATTAGCATAAGGTATAGGGTTCCCATTTTCATCAATCACCTTACCCGATACTTGTGTTTGTCCTATTGCCGAAATACTGTAAAAAAATCCTAAAAGTAAGAGTAATAAGAAGTGTTTTTTTATCATATAATACAAATTTAAAATGCAAAGGTATAAATTAATTAGCGAATTAACAAACACGTTTAATGAAAAAAATCGCATAGTTACAAAAGTAACTACACGATTTTTTTAATATAACACTATAACTTCCTTAGTTTTTCACTTGGGCGATGAATCGTCTAAATCCTTCATCACCTTCAGCTGTATTTTTAAATACACCACAGTTTTCCAATACTTCGCAAAAAGTATTACCAATGATGTGCTCTATAAAAGAATCTAAAGTATCGGCAGAAGGTGGGGTCGTAGCAGCATTTATATAGCGTTGTAGCCACTTGCTGTGTTTTTGCAAGTCAGGGTCAGCTTCCATTTTAGCGTACGCCTTAGCAAAGTTATTACCGTCTTTAATAGCCTCAGCCAGTAAGGTTTTAATACTTGCCATTTCAGTTTTTAACCTACCTGGTAAGATAGCCAATCCCATTACCTCAATAATTCCTATATTCTCTTTTTTGATATTGTGCAGATGCTCATAAGGGTGGAAAATACCCATAGGGTGTTCTGCATCAGTACGGTTGTTGCGCAAAGCCAAATCCAGTTCGTACTGTCCATCTTTAAAGCGTGCTACAGGGTTCAGCGTATTATGTCTAACCCCATTTGTATGTGAAATAATACCTAATTTTTCATCGTTGTAGTCTATCCACGAATGTAAGATAGCATCAGCTAAGCTAATAAGGCGTTCCTTATCACCGCGCAACCGCAATACCGATATAGGCCAATTCACAATACCAGCTTTCACGTCTTGAAATCCTTCAAAGCTTACATATTCTTTTATGGTAGCTTTTTCCATCGGGAAAACGTGCCGTCCTCCTTGAAAATGGTCGTGTGAAAGAATAGACCCTCCCACTATAGGTAAGTCAGCGTTAGAACTGAGAAAGTAATGTGGGAAGAGGCTCACAAAGCCTAATATATGCTCAAAGCAAGCCCTATCAATTTTCATAGGGCGGTGAGCCCCCGAGAAAACAATGCAGTGCTCATTGTAATAAATATAAGGCGAATATTGAAAATACCAATCCTCATTAGCTAAATCCAGCTTAATAGTGCGTAAGTTCTGCCTACCGGCGTGGTTCACGCGCCCCATATAACCTTCGTTTTCTTTGCAAAGCAAGCATTTAGGGTAGTTAGTAGCCACCACATTGCGTTGGGCAGCAATATCACGAGGGTCTTTTTCAGGTTTAGAAAGATTGATAGTAATTTCCAAATTACCGTATTCACTAGGGTGTTCCCAGCCAAAGTTTTTTGCTATCCTATCGGTACGAATATAGTTACTTCTTTTGTTTAGTTCGTAAAAATCAGAGGTAGCCCTTTCGCGATTTGTTTGGTAGGTATACCAAAAATTATTTCGGATAACTGAGGTACGAGCCAGCACTTGTCCCATAATTTTAGAGTTCAACAAGTCTCTAAAAGTAAGGGTATCAGCACTAAGGGTACCCTTCTGGGCAGCCCATTCTACCAAATTATCCAGCACTTCAGTAGGATAAGTAATTTTAGCTACTTCTTTTTCAATAAGAGCTTTTTCCTCCCTTGTAAATTCAGCATAGCTATCACAGCCAATGCATTCTAACACCGCATTGGTAACCAATAGGCGGTCGTCATCATTCACCAAGCCATACAGTACTGCATAGCCGATGAGCTTTTCCACTTCATAATAGACAGACTCCTTCATAAGTAACTAACAATTAAGAATTACCAATTTTTAATTAATTACTGAATTTATAAATAGTTTCGTGCTTGTACACTTCGCCCTTTTCCAAAGGTTTTACACCGAACTTAGGCTGATTGATACCGTCAGGAAAATCTTGCATCTCAATAGCTACCCCTACAAAACGTGGGTTCTTAGCAGCCTTTTCTTTAGGAGTGCAAACCTTGTCAAAAACAAGTACCTCATCTAAGAAGTTACCAGTATATACTACTGCTACGCGTTGGGTAGTGTAAGCCTCCATAGTAATACCACTGTGGGGTGAGTGCAATACTAACTGCGGAGCTCCCTTAAGTCCACTGTGGTTCAGTACAAAAGGGTGGTCGTAAGCACGAGTAATTTCAAACTGAGGGTGTCCTTCAGCTATACCTTCAGCTATTACTTTACCTTTCCGAAGGTCAAAAGTAGTACCTTCCACAGCAAGGTAATTACCCGTCGGGATAAGTCCTTCGGCAAGTTCGCAAATGTTATCAGCAGCTATTTGTAGCACTTGAGTATCGCCATTTACCTCCATATCACCTGACAAGTTAAAATAACTGTGGTTAGTGATGTTTAGGTAAGTTTTAGCATCGGCTACTGCTTCGTAGGTTATGTGCAAGCTATTGTCATCGGTAATAGTGTATAGCACCTTGAAATCAACAGTAGCAGGATAGCCCTCTTCACCATCAGGACTGGTATAGTGCATCTCCAAGCCATTAGGCAGTTCTTTTACATCAAAAACTTTACTGCTAAAACCCTCTTTACCTCCGTGTAATGAGTTTTCACCATTGTTTTTGAATAACCGATACGTTTTCCCATCAATAGTAAAGGCAGCGTTATGTATACGCCCTGAGGTACGCCCTATGGTAGCCCCGTTATAAGCACCATTACCTACGTAATCCTCCCAATGAGTGTAACCTAACACCACATTTTTCAGTACGCCGTGTTTGTCTTTAACGGCTATTTCGGTAATAGTACCGCCTAAGTTCAATACAGATACCCTAAAACCGTTAGCATTCTGTAGTGTATATTCGTAGATAGCCTGTCCGTTATGTGTTCCGGACAGGCTTTTGCTGATGTTAATCATACTTTTTGGGTTTATAGTTTTTTAGCGCCATCGCTTACTGCTGCAATATAGAAATCAGCAGCATATCCTATTTTGTTTTTGTAAGCCTCGCCTACATTTTTGATGAAGTCATCTACTTTATCTTTTTTCACAATACTCACAGTGCAACCGCCAAAGCCAGCTCCCGTCATACGTGAACCTACCACACCTGGTTGCTCCCAAGCAAGGGCAGCCAAAGTATCAAGTTCAACACCAGTAACTTCGTAATCGTCGCGCAAAGAAATGTGTGACTGGTTCATCAGTTGTCCAAACTCTGCCAAGTTACCTGCCGAAAGTTCTTTCTGAGCTTTAAGAGTGCGTTGGTTTTCGTAAACAGCGTGTTTTGCTCTCTTTTGGCGGATAGGGCATTTAATAAGGTCTTTATTAGCTTCAAACTCTTCAATAGAAAGCTCACCTAAAGCTTTTATAGGTAGTTTAGTTTGTAGTTCAGCCAATGCTTGGTCACATTCAGCACGGCGTTCGTTGTATTTAGAGTCAGCCAAGCCTCTGCGTTTGTTGGTGTTAGCAATTACAATAGCCTCATCTTTAAGCACTACAGGAACGTAGGCATATTTTAAAGTATTGCAATCTAACAAAATAGCGTGGTCTTTCTTACCCATAGCTACTGCAAACTGATCCATAATACCCGAATTAACCCCAATGAAAAGGTTTTCGGTCTTTTTACCTAACTGAGCCATTTCAACAGGGTCTATAGAAAGGTTAAAAAGGTCTTTTAGTACAATAGCAGTAAGCATTTCAATAGAGGCTGAAGACGACAGACCTGCACCGTTAGGAATATTACCACTGAAAAGGATTTCAAATCCGCTATCAACCTTGTAACCAGCTTCTAAAAACATTTTAATCACACCTTTAGGGTAGTTTGCCCAGTCGTGTTTTTTGTCGTTAGTAAGTTCGTCAAGGGTAAATTCCATTACCCCAAGGTCAGCAAAGTTTTCAGAGTACATACGGAATTTGCGGTCAGAGCGTTTGCTTACCAATCCGTAAGTACCTTTATCAATAGCACAAGGGAACACGTTACCACCGTTGTAGTCAGTATGTTCGCCAATAAGGTTCACACGTCCAGGTGCGAAGAATTGTTTTTCGGCAGGAGCACCGAATACTTCTTGAAACTTTTGTTCTAACTGTTTCATATAGTCTTAATTTTAGTTATTAGTTTTTAGCCGTTGGCTTGAATGCTAACGACTCACATCTATTTAAAATATTTTTTAGCAATAGTTTTTAGTTCCTCTTCTTTTTCTTCCAATCGTTTAAGAAGAGCGAATTGGTTCCGAGCGCGTACGTAGTTCTCTTCAGGGAATGATATTTTGTAGTACACATCGTTGTTGTAGTAGTCAGCAAGGAAGCGGATACCAATAATAAAAATCATATATTTAGCACCGTTTACAATGTTGTCTTTTTCTGACTGAGTCATAACAGGGTTCATTACCGAATACCCTTTGCAAAGAGCCTCAAAGAAATCGGTATTGAATACAATCTTGCTCTCATCAGCCTCATTCTCTTCTGTCGGACTTACCGAAGTACGTACCATATCGCCAAAGTCGTACAATAAGATACCTTGCATCACAGTATCAAGGTCTATAACCCTAAAATCATCAGGATTAGCTTTGTTAATAAGTACGTTGTTAATTTTAGTATCGTTGTGAGTTACGCGGATAGGAATGCGTTGCGCATCTACTTCTTTCTGAATAATGTCGAAGATAACTTTATGGCTTTGAGCAAAAGCGTATAAGTCTTTAGCTTTTTCTTTGCGTATAGCACTTGCTTGTGCGTAAGCGTCTTCTAATTGTTGGGAACGCAAATAGCCATCGTGGAAGTTAGGAATGGTAGCTTCTAACCGAGAAGTATCTATAGAGGCAAAAGTTTTCATAAAGGTAGCAAAAGCTATAGCAGCTTTTTCAGCTTGCCAAGGTTCTTCAATAAATTCGTATGAAGTAAAACCTTCAGCAAAAGGCACCACACGCCACAGTACGTTATCAGCTTTAACCGAGTAGCCGCCAGTTTTGGTAGGTATCATAGGTAGGATAACTTGGTTATTAGGTTCAGTTTCCCACAGTAGTTCTATATTGCTGATAATACTATCAGGAGTTTTGAAAATGTTGCCGTTAATGCCCTGCAACACATAGTTAGCATCGGTAGTTTTTACCAAAAAGGTACGGTTAATATGTCCGTTACCAAAAGGTTCAATAGAGAGAATTTCACCTTTTAAATCGAATTGATTAGCTATTTCTTTCATTTTATTTTAGGTATTAATTAGTTTTTTATTTAGTTCGCCTACTGTTGTGCAGTACACTTATTCTAAAACCTATCAGGATAAGCCCCTCTGTCTATTAGTTTTTGTATTTCACTCTGTACCATAGCAAGGTCTTCCCTATAGGTCATACCAAACCAAGAGTCGTGGTTAGGCAGTACTTCCAACTTATAGCCGTAGTCCTTAATAGCGTGTTGCACTACAAGAGGAATGTAGAACTCAGCTTTAGGGTCGTTTTTGTGCTCTATAACAAAGTCCGTAAAGTAGCGTTCAGCTATATCCAGTACATCGTGGGTAAAGCCCCAAAAGTTCATTGATACAAAAGTACTCAGAGGGTACTCTATGCCAGTAGCTTCGTCTACAGCGGTAGTATCGTTAATTTTGCGCAACTTGGTAGCCTCGTTAATAGAAAGCAAGTGGTGATTGTCATCTACCTCGCAGATGCCTCGTGATACCGTACCATTCTCGCTAAGAGTGTTTTGCAGCAGGTAACCGCCCGAGTAAAAAGTTTTCTCTTTCCCCGAGTTCAAAGCTTCATACATAAGTTTAAAACCCTCTTTTCCGTAGTAGTCATCAGCATTGATAATCAAGAAAGGGTTTTTTACTATTTCTTTAATGCACAACATAGCGTGCCCTGTTCCCCAAGGTTTTTTGCGTTCTATCCCTTTAGGGTAGTGGTCGTCCTGATACACATAGCTAATAGGCACCCCAGCAAAGCGGTTTTGTAAGTGTTGGCGTGCAAGGTCGTCTATTTCGTGACGAATGATAAGTACAATGTTGTCAAAACCCGCTTCAACAGCGTCGTAAATACCATAGTCAAAAAGAGCGTTCCCGTTGTGAATATCTTCTAATTGTTTATCAGAACCAAATCGACTGCCCAATCCGGCTGCCAAAATTACTAATGTTGTCATATAATGAATAATTCTTAAAAGTTAATAATAAGGCTAACGCATTTCGTAAGTATTCGTTAGCGCGGCAAAGATACAAATTAATTATGGAATAACAAGTAATGCTAAATATTTTTTTTAATTTTATGAATTTGTATGCTTTCTTTCGCTTATGGTTTGCTATAGTTAATTCTTTGGTAGATTAATACACGAAATCTTCTTCCTATCTTAGCGCGTCCAATAAAAAATGATAAAAATGCATCTTTTTTTTATTTTCATTACAAATAATTCAAAAATCACCAACTCCAACTCTCCTCCCTGCACAAAATCACAAACCATTAACAATCAGCCCATTACCTCACCAACGCTCCCCAAAGCCTTTCGAAGCTACTTCGAAGCCATCTCGAAGGCAGGGCGAAGGCAGAGCGAAGGGTGAGCGAAGGATAAGCGTTAC
>CAUREJ010000071.1:0-10342 GCA_963523735.1 uncultured Capnocytophaga sp. | reverse complement strand
TTTACGATCGTTACGGACGTTATATCACCAGCTTGAAATCGGGTGAGGTATGGGATGGACGTTATAACGGACGAGATATGCCATCGGGAGACTATTGGTACATACTTCGCACTCACGAAGATGATGATGATAAACAGTATATGGGTCACTTTACTCTTTATCGATAAGAAGTTTAAAAGGCTCTTAAAGACCTATATCCTAAAATTTTAATAAAAAGCTGCTCAGGAGCAATTCTGAGCAGCTTTTTTTGTTGTTGTATGTGAACTATGAACTTGCCTTAGGCTGAGGAGAGGCAGAAAAAAGCGGTTTTCTGTGTTAGAGGTGAAAAACAGAAAAATATGCTATTTTTGGGCGGTTTGGCAGAAATAGGGGGTTCGGTTTTTATAGGCTTATCCTTCGCTCATACTTCGCGTATAGTTCGCTCATCCTTCGCTCAAGGCTCAAACAGAAAAATTTTCTGTTGGGGGGTGTTAGGTTTCAGGGGGTAAGATTTGTTGGGCGAATTGCCATTCGCCCCTACAATGGAACCAAAAGTTATTGATTATCAGTTTAATTATTTTGCTAAAGTCTTAGGCTTTGTCAAGAAATATGATGCAATTACACTTTTGAAGGCTTTTTGGACAGCTGCTGATTTTCACGGAGCAGGGCGAAAAGTTTTAAATGCGAACGCCGTGATATTTAATTAATGGTTCATTGTTAATTGAAAATAGTTTTGTATATTTGCAGCAAAATAATTGACTATGGCAACAAAACATTCTGTGCGTGTGCAAGAGGCACTGCAATACTTCGCACAAAAGGATACAGATTTGGCATTTCGCAAACTTTTAGATTGCGCTGCTGATACTGATGCTATGCCTATTTACGAGAAAGCTATCGCTCTTACTGACTGGAAAGAGCGGCATACTGATGAGATAGACACTCTTTGCAGTAAGGCTACGGAACTGCTTATGGAAATAGCCCAGTATGAGGTGCCTGAAATGCCTACGGATATACCGGTAATAGTGGCTAAAGGGTTGGAAAAACAATATCGTTCGGGGGTGTTTTCATTAGGTCCTATCAGCCTTACTATTAGGAAAGGGCAGGTGTATGGTTTGGTGGGTGAAAATGGCAATGGGAAGACTACCTTACTGCGTATTTTAGCTCACGATTTATCACATAACGCGGGCGAAATAAGTTATTGCTTTAAGCAAAAGCCTGAAAATGACTACGACCTCCGCACTAAGTTGGCTTATATACCCCAACGGACTAATAAATGGCAAGGGAGCTTAAAAGATAATTTGAAATTTACTTTGGCTTGTTATGGGACTCCGCCTGAAGAGAATGAGCCTCGTACCTTGCTGATGATTGCAAGGTTGGGGCTTTGGAAATACAAGGATTTGAATTGGAATGCGCTGTCGTCGGGATACAAAATGCGTTTTGAGCTGGCTCGTACCCTTTTGCGAAGACCTGAACTATTACTGCTGGACGAGCCTTTGGGTAACTTAGATGTGCTTGCACAACAGGTGATATTGGAAGACCTTAAGATGATAGCTAACTCGGTAAATCACCCTATTGCCCTTATACTGAGTTCGCAACAGCTTTTTGAGGTGGAAAAAGTATCGGATAAGGTTATTTTTCTGAAAAATGGGCAGTATCGTGAAAACTTAGATACTGTGCCCCAAGAAGCACCTCTGATTATTGAATTGGATGTTACTAACCCTAGGGAAGAGCTATTGGGGGTATTACAGAGCCTTAATTTAGAGAAGTTACAATACAACGGGGGTATTTATATTGCTTATTTTGGCAAAGATACGGATTACTCGGCAGTATTGGAAGCTTTGGGTAGGGCGAAAATTACACTTACATATATTAGGAATATATCGGCTTCGACAAGGAGATTCTTTGTCAGCTAAAAAGGTTAATAGGTGAAAAGATGAAAGAAATAAAAAAATATTTATTGGAACGTTATCCTACGGTATGGAATACGCATATAGTGTTAGTACTACCGTTGGCATTGGTAGCCCATCTGTTCTTTTTTTGCATAGGTTATTTTGGGCTTACAGATGAGGTAATGGCGCAGTATTACTACCAATGGGGTAAGAACTTTTGGGGGTTGTACTTACTGCTGAACTTTGTAATTACTATCCTACTACTGGTGGGGTGGCTTATACTTTTGTTCAAGAACAATGCGTTTAAGCATTTTTATCCTGTGAAAAGGCGGCACTTATTGGGTCAGTTTTTAGCTTGTTTTCTTATTGTGATGAGCAGTTCGAGCTTTTATATGTCGTTCATAGCAGGCGAACACGCAAAAGTGGAATGGAAATATACGGATAGCTATATTGATGCTGGGATACGGCTTAGGCTTCCTGAAAAAGAAGATTTTGACTATATTCTTGAGGATCACGCAATGCGTGATTACTACACCGCAAAGAATGCTGACGAGATAAAGAATGAAGACCATTTTAGGTGGTATTTGATGAGAACGGTTGTTTTTGTAGTTATTGCCTATATTGTTACTTTGCTTATTTTTGCGCTAAGGATAACAGGTATGCGCACGACGCTGCTTTCGGTATTAGCCTCAGGCACACTAATTGTATTTCTTTCGATACTGTTGTTTTTTGTTAATTCGCTTGTAGGATATGAATACGAAGACGAGATAAGCCTTACAATTATGCTTTTTTCTTACTTATTGCTATTCTTTTGTTCTGTAAGTTTGCAGCAACGGGTATCTAAATTATTTTCGGGTATATTGCTCAATATGGCGATGTTCTTCTTTCTGCCCGCTTTGTTTACGGCAGTAGTGTTGCTTTTTTATTTGTTAGAGATGATAGCTATCCGCTTTGATTTTTACGTGTTAGAGCGCCTTTTGTACGATATAGAATACTATGTAGACGATTCGAATCCGCTTGGATTTTTGATAACAACCCTTTTTATTGGACTTTGTGTGATAGGGTTTATAGGAACGTATACTAAGTTTATTAAAAGCTGGAAAGCCTCGCCTAAACACGGTATAGGGTTTAGATTTTAGTTTTTGAAGAGGACGCCTTGATAACGGATTTGGTAATTAGTTAATTATTTGTATCTTTGCACCCGCTAAGATGTTTAAAAAAGATATAAAAAGATGACAAAACACAAGTACACCCGTACGCAAACAAGTTTGCACCCTGAGATTATTGACCTATTGAACGACCAAGTAAGCAGAGAAGCGGAAGCGAGTTCTTTGTATTTGGCTATGGCTTCGTGGTCGGAATACAACGGTTACTCACGCAGTGCTGAGTTCTTTTACGATCACGCTGTGGAAGAGAGAGACCATATGATGAAAATATTCCGTTTTCTGAACGAGAATGGAGCGCGTGCTTTTGCTCCTAAAGTAGGTGAAGTGCAGCAAGAATTTACTTCGCTTAAAGAAGTTTATGAAAAGACTTTGGAACACGAAATAAAAGTAACTCAGTCTATTTTTGCTATTTTTAAAAAGGCACGCCAAGTAGATGACTACGCTTCGGAGAACTTTTTACAGTGGTTTGTGCAAGAACAACTGGAAGAGGAGCGTTTGGTACACTCGATTTTAGATTTGTTTGATTTCTATAATGAAAGTGATTCACCTATAGCACTTAAACTTATAGATGAACGCATTCCATTAGACGACAAAGAATAATGATTTTAGTAACTGGCGGAACGGGACTGATAGGGAGTCACTTGCTTTTACAACTTACACAAAATAAGGAGCATAAAGTGAGGGCGATATATCGCAATACCCAGTCGTTAGAGAAAATACGAGATTTTTTTGCCCAACAAACAGCTATCCAACAATTTGAAAGCATTGAATGGGTAAAAGCCGACCTAAGTAACATCCCTGCGCTTGAGAAAGCGTTTGAGGGTGTTACTTTTGTTTTTCACTGTGCGGGCTTTATATCGTTTCAGCCCAAAGACTTTCAGCAGCTTATAAAAGTGAATGTAGAAGGTACGGCTAACATAGTGAACTTATGCCTTGACTTTAAAGTACAAAAGTTGTGTTATATAAGCTCTGTAGCTGCTCTTTCGGCTTTGCCTCATACTCCTATAGATGAGGACAACGAATGGAATAACGAAGAGAATAACACTGATTACGGCATCAGTAAACACGGAGGTGAGATGGAAGTGTGGCGAGGCGCACAGGAAGGACTGCCCGTGGTGGTGGTGAACCCTTCGGTGGTGATAGGAGAAGGATTTTACGAGACAGGCTCGGGCTTATTATTTAAGAAAGTGGCTGATGGGCTTAAGTACTACCCTACAGGGGGTACGGGCTTTGTGGTGGTAGATGATGTGGTACGGGCTATGATAGCATTGCAGTTTTCGGATATAAAGGGAGAACGCTTTGTGCTGAATACGGCTAACCTTACTTACCAGTCGGTTTTGGAGATGATAGCTAAAGGCTTGGGCGTAAAAGCACCGCATAGAAAAGTAAGCTATAAACAATTGCGCTTTTTGGCATACCTTGATAGGATATTAAGTTTTTTAGGTATTAAGAAAAGGAGCTTGACCTTATCGACCGCCGATGCCTTAGGGCTTATAACTACCTACAACGGTGATAAGATAAAGAGATTTGTCGATTTTCAGTACAGCGATATAGAGAAGGCTATAGAGAAAGTTTGTAAGAAGATAAAATGAAATACTTGAAATATATTCTTTTTCCTTTTGCAGTGCTCTACGGTCTTGTGGTACGCTTACGGCATTGGTGCTATGCGGTAGGGATTTTTAAAGAACATACTTTTGCGGTGCCTACTATTTGCGTGGGTAATGTGGCTGTGGGGGGCACAGGTAAAAGTCCGATGGTGGAGTACCTCATTAGGCAACTGAGTCCGAATTATTACGTGGGGGTGCTGAGCAGGGGTTACAAACGCAAAACCAAAGGCTTTGTGCTAGCAAATGAAAACTCGACAGTTTTAGACTTAGGCGATGAGCCTTTTCAGTTTTGGCGCAAGTTTGGGGTTCCTTCTTCAGGAAATAAACAACTTACTTTAGCCGTTTGTGGCAGTAGGGTAGAGGGGATAGAAAAGATGTTGGCTCTGCCTATACCTCCGGAAGTGATTATCTTAGACGATGCTTTTCAGCACAGGGCAGTGAAAGCACAAACCAATGTAGTGCTTACGGCTTACGGACAGCTTTTTACTAACGACTGGCTACTGCCGGTAGGGAGATTACGAGATGTGGTAAGCAGAGTGCAAAAAGCCGATGTGGTGGTGGTTACTAAATGTCCTTCGGATTTACCCCAAGAAGAACGAGAGGAAATAACACAGCAGCTGCGAAAATATTGTGCCTGCCCTATAGTTTTTGCTTCAATAGCGTATGATAAGGAAGTTTTTTCGGCAAGGGGAAATGTTTCTTTATCAGCTTTTATACAAGAACCTTTTACGTTGGTAACAGGGATAGCTAATCCGCTGCCATTGATGAACTACTTGAAAGAACAAGGGGCGAGGTTTGAACACTTGGCTTTTGCCGACCATCATCACTTCAGTATGAATGAAATACAGCAGTTACAGCGCAAACGTATTCTTACTACCGAGAAGGATTATGTGCGCTTACAACCGCACTTGGAAGGCTTGTATTACTTGCCTATTGGAGTTGATTTTCTAACTCCGACAGATGCAAATATATTTGGCACGGTTTTTGGGAAATATATAACGATAACAAATAACAAAAAGTAAATTAATATGGTAAGAAAACTCATCGCTATGGTGGCTTTTGTGCTGGCAGCTACTGCTACTTTGGAAGCCCAAGAAATTAAATGGATGTCTTTTGACGAGGCTATAGCCGCACAAAAGAAAAAACCTAAAAAGATATTCATTGATGTATACACCAATTGGTGTGGTCCTTGCAAGATGTTGGCTAACAACACTTTTACTAATAAGGACTTGGCTAAATATATGAATGAAAACTATTACGCTGTAAAGTTCAACGCTGAGGGAGACGAAGTACTGAGCTATCAGGGACAAAAGTTTGAGAACAAGGGGTATGACCCATCTAAAGCTAACACTCGTAACTCTATACACCCATTTACAGTTTATATGCAAGTGCCTGCATATCCGACAATGATGTTTTTAGATGAAAAGGCAGCTGTAATTACCTCAATTTCCAGCTATATGTCGCCTACTCAATTAGAGTTATATCTAAAAATGTTTGCTAATAATGATTATCAAAACATTAAGTCACAAGATGATTTTATGATTTATCAATCAAAGTTCAAGCCTACATTTAAGAACTAATAAATACACTTTTTCATAAACACACGTAAAAACTCTTGGTAATATGCCAAGAGTTTTTTATTTTTTTATTATCTTTGCAGCCTGATAAATTAGTATTTGCAAATAGGCAAATTAACACATAGAATTTATGGCAAAAATATTAATTATAGAAGATGAATCGGCTATTAGAAGGGTGCTTACCAAAATATTGGTGGAGGAAAGCAAAGAATATGAAGTAGATGAAGCAGCTGATGGAATAGAGGGAGTGGAAAAGCTCAAAAAAGAAGATTATGACTTAGTGCTATGCGATATTAAAATGCCCAAAATGGATGGTATGGAGGTGCTTGCTGAAATAAAGAAGGTGAAGCCCGAAATACCTTTTGTGATGATTTCGGGACACGGTGACCTTGAAACGGCAGTGAATGCAATGCGCTTAGGGGCTTATGACTATATTTCAAAACCACCCGATTTGAACCGTTTGCTAAACACTGTGCGCAACGCTCTTGATAAGAAAAAATTAGTAGCAGAAAACAAACATCTGAAAAAGAAGGTGAGCAAGCAATATGAGATGATAGGCAATAGTGAGCCTTTGCAGCAAATACGCCAGATGATTGAAAAGGTGGCTCCGACCGAGGCAAGAGTGCTTATTACGGGGTCTAATGGTACGGGTAAGGAATTGGTAGCACACGCTATCCACTACCAGAGTGAGCGCAGTGAAGCCCCTATGATAGAGGTGAACTGTGCGGCTATACCTTCGGAACTGATAGAAAGTGAACTGTTTGGGCATATTAAAGGAGCCTTTACTTCGGCAGTGAAAGACCGTGCAGGTAAATTTGAAGCTGCTAATAATGGTACTATCTTCTTGGACGAGATAGGCGATATGAGCCTCTCAGCCCAAGCTAAAGTATTGCGTGCCTTACAAGAAAACAAAATTACCCGTGTGGGTAGTGATAAAGATATTAATGTAGATGTACGTGTGATAGCGGCTACTAATAAAGACCTTAAGAAAGAAATAGCTGAGGGACGTTTTCGTGAGGACTTGTATCACCGCTTGGCAGTAATCCTTATCAAAGTGCCTTCACTGAATGAACGCCGTGATGATATTCCGCTGTTAATAGAATATTTTTCAGCCAAAATAGCCGAAGAACAAGGTACTACGGCTAAGAAGTTTAGTAAAAAAGCAATAGAAATACTACAAAAGCAAGATTGGACGGGTAATATTCGTGAATTGCGCAATGTGGTAGAGCGACTAATCATCTTAGGAGGGAAAGAAATATCGGAAGAAGATGTGAAGGCGTTTGCTGGAAAATAGAAAGTTTTTTGCTTTAGGTACTGAAAAAACTCCTAAGGTAACTAAGAAGTAGGTATGATGAAAATAAAAAATCTTTATAAGGTTTTTAAAAATAAGTATTTTTGGAGAGGAACCGCTTTCATATCGGTATGGTTACTGCTGATAATTACTGCGTGTAATGTACAGGTAACCATAGAAACTAAAAAGCTATTATACAGTGATATAACAGCAGTGCCAACTCATAAAGTAGGGTTACTATTGGGTACTAATCCGTACTTAAAGAACGGCAGCCCTAACAAATACTTTACTTACCGGATAGAGGCAGCAGTAGCCTTATATGAGGCAGGGAAGATACAATACATTTTGGTAAGTGGTGATAACCATAAACTTGGCTATAACGAGCCTGAAGAGATGAAACAAGCCCTTATAAGTAAGGGGGTACCTGAAGACCGTATTGTGTTAGATTACGCGGGGTTTAGGACTTTAGATTCCGTAGTGAGAGCAAAAGAGGTGTTTGGCAACGAGCAATTTATTATCATATCACAGCAGTTTCACAATGAGCGTGCTCTTTTTTTGGCACTGCATAACGACATAAAAGCAGTAGGTTTTAACGCACAAGATGTTACTGCGTACTACGGATTTAAAACACGGTTACGTGAGTATTTGGCGCGTACTAAGCTGTTTTTAGATTTGCAGTGGGGTGTGAAGCCCAAATTTAGGAAATAGATTTAAGAGGTTAGGTTAAAAAAATGTTGTTATTTGAAAAAAAATGTATATATTTGCAGCATTAATCACTAACCATTCAATCATTAAACATTGTAATGAAAATATTAGGAAAGATATTTGGACGAAATAAAAAAAAGCAAGAGCCACAGCTTACCGCTGATGAACTATTTGCACAGAGATTCACTGCAAAAGGAGGGAAATTTCTTTATTGTACTACTGAAATAGAAGTACAAGAGGCTTTTCGTGCTATTGTTAATGAGCTGGGCTTGTATATAAAAATGAGCAGCAATGCTTCCCCTTTAATAATGAATATGTTTGAAGAGCATACGAGTCTGTTTGGCAATCCGGTTGAGGAGGCGAATGTGTATTTGTCGGATTGTGAGTACTTGATAGCTTCAGAAGGTGGAATAATGCTTTCATCGAACCAAATGAAGCATAAACCGATAGAAAAAATGCCTGAAACATTTATTGTTTTTGCTAAAACGAGTCAGATGGTGCGGGATATTAGTGAGGGGATGCGAGGGCTGAATAAGAAATATCCTATGAACCAAAAACCTACGGGCTTGTACACTTTGAAAAACTTTACTGATGATCCTGAAAAAAACACCGTGGATACCTATGGTATGAAAGCTAAGAAGACTTATTTGATATTGTTAGAAGATTTACCTATTGCGAAATAATTATGAACGAGCTGTTTAAACGCACTATTACAGGGTTTATTTACATATTCCTATTACTATCGGCAATTATGCTTAATGCTGATGCTTTTGATTTTTTGTTTCTTTCATTCGGTATTATATGCTTGTTTGAATTTAAGATGCTGATACGCTTAAAAGAATTGCATATCTTTTTGCTGTTTTTGCTGTTCTGGTGGCTTTTTATACACCTAAAATTGTCGGAATTTTCAAAGTATATATTACTTTTGACTGTTTTGTTTACAGATGTTTATTTAGCTTTGTTGCTTTTTTATGAAAAAACGCCTTTGAGGAAGCAAAAAAACAATACTAAGTTACTTATTAGCTTGTTATACATAGGTGGAGGTTGTATTTTTGTTCCTCTGATATATAAATATGAGAATAATGAAAATGTAAGTAATTACTTTCAGTACTTATTTAGCAATGAGTCACAAATAACAATGATAGGATTGCTATGCATTATTTGGGCAAGCGATACCTTTGCTTATCTTACAGGGAAGGCTTTTGGCAAACATAAGCTATTTGAACGTATTTCGCCTAAAAAGACAATTGAAGGATTTATAGGAGGCTTGGTTGGTGCGATTGTTATTTCGATGATTATTGACATTTACAGCGCACGCCCTGTATGGCAGTGGATTGTATTGGCAATAGTGTTAGTTATAGCAGGAACCTTGGGTGATTTGGTAGAATCGAGCTTTAAACGAGCCGCTAAGGTAAAGGATAGTGGTACTATATTACCAGGACACGGAGGCTTACTTGATAGATTGGATAGCTTGGTGTTTGCATCGCCTTTTGCTTACCTGATGCTTGTGCTTTTTGATTTGTTTTAACTATGGAATTTTATAAATATCAAGGAACGGGCAATGACTTTGTAATGGTGGATAACCGACAAGGAGACTTTGCTAAAAACGATACTGCTTTAGTGGCAAAACTATGTGACCGCCGTTTTGGCATAGGTGCTGATGGGCTTATACTGTTAGAGAATGCCGCTGGTTATGATTTTGCAATGGTGTACTACAATGCCGATGGGCGTGAAAGCACTATGTGTGGTAATGGTGGTAGGTGTGTGGTAGCTTTTGCTAAGCAGTTAGGTATTATTACTGATAAGGCTACTTTTATAGCAATAGACGGTGAGCACAGTGCTACTATTGATGCTGACAACTACGTCCGTTTGCAGATGAAGAATGTAACGGAAGTTGCGTTGCACAAGGACTATGCATTTTTGAATACAGGGTCGCCGCACCACGTGCAATGGGTACCCGATGTAGAACAGATAGAAGTGAAAACCGAAGGAGCTGCTTTGCGCTATGGTAGTTTGTACGCTGATAAAGGAGGGAGTAATATCAACTTTGTATCGGCTACAGATAATGGTTGGGCAGTGCGTACTTATGAACGAGGGGTGGAAGATGAAACCCTATCATGTGGTACAG
>CAUREJ010000070.1:0-10405 GCA_963523735.1 uncultured Capnocytophaga sp. | reverse complement strand
CTAATTCTCTAATTCTCTAATTCTCTAATTCTCTAATTCTCTAATTCTCTAATTCTCTAATTTGCTAATTTGCTAATTTGCTAATTTCCTCATTTGCTAATTCTCTAATTTGCTAATTTGCTAATTTGCTAATTTGCTAATTTCCAACTTTCTAAAACCTAAAAAAAAGAGAAAGAAAATTTTAACAAAAAAATAGTCAAAAAAAGAAGCGAAATATTTGCGTGTTATTTCTTTTTATTTTACTTTTGCGCCGTTAATTTTAACACAAAAAAGTTTCACGTATGAAAAGAAAATTAGTAACGCTGCTTATAGCACTATTAGGAAGCTTTCCTTTGCTATGGGCTCAGAACAAGCAAATTAGCGGTACTGTTACCGACGAAAGCGGCACTCCTCTTGCTAGTGTGAGTGTGCAAGTGAAAGGTACTACCCGTGGGGTAGCTACCGACCTAGATGGTAAATATACCATTGATGCTGAACAAAACAACGTGTTAGTATTCAGCTCAGTAGGCTATATTACCCAAGAGAAAAAAGTAAATGGGGGGGGTAACTCTCTGATTATCAGTGTAGTACTGAAAGAAGACACCCAGCAATTATCCGAAGTGGTAGTAGTGGGGTATGGCGTGCAGAAGAAAGAAAACCTTACAGGGGCAGTAGCAGCTGTAACTTCCGAAGCACTTACTAAGCGACCAGTAGCCAATACAGCCACTATGTTACAAGGGCAAGTACCAGGCTTACGTATCGTACAAGGTACCGGGCAACCAGGTGCCGAATCAGCTTCTATGCGAGTACGCGGACAAGGTACTTATAGTTCAGCTGGCTCCGACCCTCTCGTGCTTATCGATGGCGTACCCGGCTCTATCACCAATATCAACCCTAATGATATTGAAAATATTTCCGTACTGAAGGACGCTGCTTCAGCTTCTATTTACGGAGCGCGTGCTGCCAACGGCGTTATCTTGGTTACTACCAAACTCGGTAGTGAAGGGCAGTTTAAAATAGCCTACCAAAATAACTTCGCTATGCATACCCCTACACGTATGCTTGAATTAGTTACCAATTCGGCAGAATATATGCGTCTCTTTAATGAAGCCAAAGCCAATTCAGGTATTACCACAGGGCTTTATACCCAAGATATGATTAATGCCTACGCAAACGCTACCGACCGCACCCAATATCCTAATTTTGACTGGATAGACTATATGTTCAATCCTGCCTTTGTTCAAAACCACAACCTTACCCTTAGTGGAGGGGCTAAAGGTACAACTTATAATATTGCTTTAGGATATGTAGACCAACCTGGGGTATTGCGCGGATTTAAATATGACCGCCTCAATTTCCGCAGTAATGTAAAATCCGAAATCAAACCTTGGGCTAGCGTTGGCGTCAATGTCGCACTCGATAGAGGTAAAACCGAACAACCTCGACAAGGACAAGGCGATACCTTCTTATCTACCATTGCCCAAGCACCTACTTATATGCCTTTTACTCCCGATGGCAAATATGTGTCTAAAGCTTACGATTTTGAACAAGCCAACAAAAATATGCCTGCTATTATTGATAGTAAAGCCCTTAAAAATATTACCGATTATAACTTATCAGGGCAATTATGGGGCGATATAACCCTTTTAAAAGACTTTAAATGGTATTCAAAATTAGCCGTAACTTATGCCGATGAAAGCTATAAAGACTGGCGACCTGTAGTTCCTACATATAATTATCGCACAGGAGAAAAAAAGGGCGACCTTGATGTAGGAGGTAAAGGACTTATCTCCAATAACGCCAAAAACTTTTATACTAACTTCTTCAGTTATTTAAAATACGAAAAAACCTTCGGTCAGCACACCATAGGGGCACAAGCCGGTTATAGTCAAGAATATAATAACTACCAAACCCTAAAAGGTGAACGTAAAAATTACAACACCAACAACCTCCACGAACTTAATGCCGGTACAGAAGCCGACCAAAAAAACTCTGGCAATACCGTCGAGTGGGCTTTGCAATCTTTCTTCGGTAGGGTTAATTATGATTATAAAGAACGCTACCTCCTCGAAGCCAACGTGCGTTACGATGGTACTTCACGCATAGCTAAAGACAACCGTTGGGGCTGGTTCCCTTCCTTCTCAGCAGGTTGGCGGGTGAGCGAAGAAAGCTTTATAAAAGATGCCGAATCTATGAATTGGCTTAACAACCTAAAAATACGTGGTTCTTACGGATTGTTAGGTAACCAAAATATTGGTAACTATCCTTATCAATCATTGTTAAGCTACACAGGGGCTTATTCGTTTGATAATACAACGCTTTCACCAGGAGCAGCCGTCACTTCCTATGCTAATGATGATATTAGGTGGGAATCAACTTCTGTAGCCGATATAGGGGTCGATATGAACCTCTTTAACCGTATTACCATAGTGTATGACTGGTACAAAAAACATACTTTTGATATTTTGAGAAGCTCACAAGTAACAGGTGCCTTAGGATTAGATGCCCCTACAGTGAACAGCGGCGAAATGGAAAACTATGGGCACGAACTATCAGTACAGTACAACCATACCCTTAATACTGGTAAGCTCGAAGGATTAAACTATGGCGCTGGCTTCTATATCGATATCTCGCGAAACAAACTAACAAACTTTGGTAGTCGTGAAATAGATGGTTATAAACTCCGCGAAAATGGCTTGCCCTATAACTCTTTCTATATGCTTAAAATGATAGGAGTATTCCAAAACCAAGCCGAAATAGATAACTCTCCTAAACAGTTTAGTGACCCCGTACGCCCTGGCGACTTTAAATACGAAGATGTTAATGGCGATGGTAAAATCGATAATAATGACCGTACTGTGGTGGACGGACGTTTCCCTAAATTAGAGTACTCTTTTAATGCTCACCTAGAATATAAAGGCATTGATTTTTCAGTACTTTTCCAAGGGGTAGAAGGTCGTAAAATTTACACCACAGGCTGGGGCTTAGACCCATTCCGCCAAGGTACCGCCCCTACGCGTGATTTTGTAAATAATCGTTGGACTGGCGAAGGTTCTACTAACAGTTATCCTCGTATGTATTTTAACCAAACAGGTGATAACCATAACCGCCGTGATAACACTTGGTACTTACAAGATGCATCTTACCTACGCCTTAAAAACCTTACCTTAGGTTACTCATTCGCCGATGAGGTAACTTCAAAAATAGGACTTACTAAGCTACGTGTCTACTTCTCTGCCGATAACCTTTGGACAATTACCAAATACAAAGGATTAGACCCTGAACGTGCAGGCGATGGTCTTTTTGTACAATACCCTCAGAACAAAATAGTTTCTATGGGATTAAATGTTGAATTTTAAAATTGATAACAAATGAAAAAGATATTTATATACGCCGCTGCATTATCGTTACTTACGGCTTGCGATAAAGATTTCTTGAACCTTAACCCTAATGACCGACCCTCATCAGGTACGTTCTGGAAAACAGATAACGATTACGTAATGGCTCTTACCGCTTGCTATGGCACTATGCAGCACCCGCACTTTGCACAAGGATTGCCCACTTGGGATAACCTTACCGATAACGCTTATGGGCAACACAATGAAGGTCAATACGGTCTCACCATCGGCTTGTCACAAGGTAATATCGACGCCAGCTCAGGTGGCTTTATAACAAATGTGTATTCGCACAGCCTCAAATCGGTAGCACGCGTTAACATCTTCCTAAAAAACTTAGAGAGTTTTTCAGGAATCGATGCCGCTACTAAAAAGAAAAATCAAGCCGAAGCTCGTATGATACGCGCCTTTTTCTACTCTTACCTTTACCGTTGTTATGGCGAGGTGCCTATCGTAAAAGAGGTGTTGGACTTAGATACTCAGTACAAAGCCAAAAGCCCTGCTGCCGAAGTCTATAATTTTATAATGGAAGACCTTGACTTTGCTATCGCTAACCTGCCTTCAGGTCTTTATAGTGTTGAAAAAGGACGTTGGACAAGAGAGGCAGCTAAAGCTTTCAAAGCCCGCCTCATAATGTACACAGCCTATGACGATAGCGGTAATGCTATTCCTGCTAAAATGCAAGAAGCAAAAACATTGTTATCTTCTATTTCTGGCTACTCATTAGCTGCCGATTTCTCCGATAACTTCTCCGATTTAAAACAAGAAGCTTCTACCGAGATAATGATGTCGGTTAAATTCCTTGCCCCTAATAACTATACCAGTGTAGATATGTGGTATGGCGACTGGATAGTAGTAGGACCTTTAGCTAACTTTGTTAATGAGTTTGAAAATGCCGATGGTACTACAGCTGCTCCTGTAACTGTAACCAAAGGTATGGTAGATATTAATACTTTTACCAATGCGTCATTAGCAACCCGCGACCCTCGTATGGCTAAAACTATCTTTGTGGATAAGTACCTAAACCGCGGCACTTATGTCACTCCTAGTAATGCACGCCCTACTGGTATAGGATTGGCTAAATTCTTATCACCTAATTTAGAGGCTCCTTATGGTTATTCAACTCAAAGTCAGCAAGACTGGGTGTTAATGCGTTATGCCGATGTGTTACTGATGCTTGCTGAAGCCGAAAATGAAATTTCAGGCGCTACTCCCCAAGTATATGCTTACGTAAACCAAGTACGTACAAGAGCAGGAATGCCTGCCTTGCCCGCAGGGCTTACTAAAGACGATATGAGGGCGCGCATTCGCCACGAACGCCGCGTAGAACTCGCTTTTGAAGGCGAACGCTACTTCGACCTTAAACGTTGGAAAATAGCTCCCCAAGTAATCAATAATGTTACCGACGGAATTGTAGCGCGCAAGTTTGAACCTAAACACTATTTATGGCCCCTACCTCAGTCCGAAATAGATAAAAACAAAGGCGTTTTAATACAAAATCCTAATTATTAAGAAATGATTTTCTAGATTTTAGGTGTCAAGCAAATTTTATTAGTATGATTGGCTTGGCACCTAATTCTATTTAGCAAAATAACATCTTAAAAATACAGCTAAAAATTTGCTTTATATTCTTTTATGTGCTAATTTTGCCCCGTTAAACTAAATAACAAAACAAATGAAAATATTTAAAATTACCGTTTTAGCACTCGGGCTGCTCCTTGCAGCTTGCCGCAGTACTACCATTACCACCCCTACCGAAATGCAACTCAGCAGTGAGCGTAATATCGCTTTTAAAAAAGATACTTACCATTTCCACCTAAACCAAACAGTCGAAAAAGAGCTGTATATCTCTAACCACGACCAAACAAATCCCAAGAAAGTAGCCCTATACCTCGAAAACCTACACGATGTAGTGATTGACGGTAATGGCAGTGAATTTCTCTTTCACGGCACTATATTGCCCGTAGTAGTGAAAAACTGTACTAATATCACCCTTAAAAACTTCTCAATAGATTTTGCCATCCCACACCTTAGACAACTGAATATTACGGAGGTCGATAGCCTCAATAACACCGTTAAAGCACGTATATACCCCGAAGGAAACTACAAAATTAAAGACGGAAAACTTATCTTTACAGGCGAAGATTATGAAGAAACTCCCTTTGGAGGTATGATTTTTAGCCCTAACAAACGCTTAGCTTATAACCGTGCCGACCTTCGCTTTAAACCTACTAACATTACCGAAACCGCTCCTAATGAGTTCCTTATCGAGGGAATGGGAGCTAAGAATCCCTATCTAAAAAAAGACGAGCGTTTTATGCTGCGTACCTATACACGCCCTACCCCTGCTATTTTTGTAACCAAAAGTAAGAATGTCAAGTTAGAGAATATTACCGTACACAATGCGCACGGAATGGGGCTCTTAGCGCAACTTACCGAAAATATAAGTCTGAACCACTTTAAAGTAGCTATAAAAGAAGGCTCCGAACGCTATTACACCACCCAAGCCGATGCTACTCACTTTTCAGGTTGTAAAGGGCTAATTCGCTCCGAAAATGGTTTGTATGAAGGTATGGCAGATGATGCTATTAACGTACACGGCACCTACCTAAAAGTAATAGAGCGTACTAATGACCGCACTATCAGGGGGCAGTATATGCACCACCAGTCGTGGGGATTTCTCTGGGGCGAAGTAGGTGATGAAGTTCAGTTTATAGCCTCAAAAACAATGGATCTAATAGGCGATAAAACCTATCGCATACAAGCTATCAAAGCAGTTGATAAACCTACCGAAGTAGGAGCTAAAATTTTTGAAATTACCTTTAATGAGCCCCTCCCTGCCGAGGTAAATCCCCAAAACCCTTGCGGAGTCGAAAACCTTACTTGGACACCCGAAGTCATCTTTAAAAATAACGTAGTGCGCAATAACCGTGCTCGCGGAGCATTGTTCAGCACTCCTAAAAAAGTAATCTGTAGCCATAACGTATTCGACCATACTCACGGTACTGCCATATTGCTTTGCGGTGACTGTAACGGCTGGTACGAAACAGGCGCTTGCCGTGATGTAGTGATTAAAAACAACCGCTTTATCAATGCGCTTACCGCTAACTACCAGTTTACTAACGCTATTATCTCCATCTATCCCGAAATACCTAACTTAGAAGGACAACAAAAGTACTTCCACTCCAATATTCTTATTGAAAATAACGTGTTTGAAACTTTTGATGAGCCTATCCTATACGCCAAATCGGTAGATAACCTCATCTATCGCAATAATAAGATTATCAAAAACAAAGAGTTTAAACCTTTTCATTGGAACAAAGAACGCTTTAAGTTAGAACGCACTAAAAATGTGAAAATTACCGAGTAGTTATTATTGATAATGAGGTGTTTATAAAAGCAAATAAAAAAATAATATAAAAAATATTGGTTATTACAAATTTAATAAGTACCTTTGCCTTTCATTAATGAAAAATAAATAAAAAATAGCGATTTATGGACAAGTATTCTTTTTTGAATGCCGCAAGCACTGCTTTCTTTGGCGATTTATACGACAAATATCTGCAAAACCCCGATGCGGTAGAACCTAGCTGGAGGGCTTTCTTTCAGGGCTTTGATTTTGCCCAAGAACAATATGGTTTTACCGATGAGCAAACCGCTCCGGTAGTAGTCGAAAAGGTAATAAATACCGAAAACCCTGCCCTTATGGATAAGGTGAAAAAAGAGTTCGCTGTACTGAACCTTATCAATGACTATCGCACCTATGGTCATCTCTTTGCGCAAATTAATCCACTGCGCCCTCGCGAACCTCACACCCCTACTTTGGCTATTGAAAACTATGGGCTTACTACTGCCGACCTCAGTACTACCTTTGATGCCGCTGCCGAAATAGGCTTGCCTTCATCTACCCTAAGTACTATTGTCGAGGCGCTTCAGGCTACTTATTGCCGTTCAATAGGTACCGAATATCAGTATATACGTAATGTCGAAGAACGTGCTTGGATTACCAAACGCTTACAACAAAACCGCAATACTACCCCCTTTACAAAAGAAGAAAAACTACTTATATTACAAAAGCTGAACCAAGCTGCCTCGTTCGAGAACTTTTTGCATACTAAATACGTAGGGCAAAAACGCTTCTCTTTAGAAGGAAATGATAGCCTTGTAGCAGGACTTGATTTTATGGTGGAAGCTGCTGCCGAACAAGGAGTAGAACACTTAGTATTGGGTATGGCTCACCGGGGGCGTCTTAATGTATTGGCAAATATATTCGACAAAAACCCACAAGATATTTTCTCAGAATTCGACGGGAAAGATTATGAAATGGACGACTGGTTCGATGGCGATGTGAAATACCACTTAGGTATCACTACCCAGCGCACCACCCGTACAGGTAAAAAAGTCGATATGAACTTGGTGCCTAACCCATCGCACCTCGAGGCTGTAAATCCAGTAGTAGGTGGTATTACTCGTGCCAAACAAGACCGCTATTGCCAGACCGATATGCGCAAAGCTTTACCTATACTTATTCACGGTGATGCTGCTATATCAGGACAAGGAATAGTGTATGAAACCATACAAATGTGCGGACTCAAAGGCTTTACTAACGCAGGTACTGTACATATAGTACTGAACAACCAAGTAGGTTTTACAGCTAACTTTTCCGACTCTCGTTCCTCTCTCTATTGTACCGATATAGCTAAGATGAATGAGTCGCCTGTATTTCACGTAAATGCCGACGATGCCGAAGCAGTAGTACATACTTTCCTATTGGCTATTGATTACCGCCAAGCATTTGGTAAAGATGTGTATATTAACCTTTTCGGTTATCGCAAATACGGTCATAATGAAGGTGATGAACCTCGTTTTTCACAACCTCTTATGTATAAACTCATAGGCAAACACGATAACGCATTCCATATCTATGCACAAAAACTGATAGCCGAAGGAGTTACCCAACAAAACTATGTAAGTATGATAGAAAATGCTTACAAAGTAGCTTTAGATGCCGACCTTGAAGCTTCACGCCGTGAGCCTCTTACTATACTAAAACCTTTTATGCAAACCGAATGGAAAGGCTTTGAAATAGCTTCACCCGAACAAATGCTACAAAAGGTCGATACTACTTTCAGCAAAGAAAAACTCACTGAAATAGCGGCAGTGCTTACCGAATTGCCCGAAGGAAAATCCTTTATTAACAAAGTGAAAAAAGTAGTGTCCGACCGCAAAGAGGCTTTTGCTAATAATCATATCGATTGGGGTATGGCAGAACTCTTAGCCTATGGCTCACTCCTTACCGAAGGATTTGATGTTCGTTTAACTGGTGAAGATGTACAACGTGGTACTTTCTCTCACCGCCACGCTGTACTGAAAACCGACGATACCGAAGAAGAAATCTGCTTCTTGAAAGACCTTAAAGCTAAAGAATTAGCTACAGGTAACTTCCATATATATAACTCATCTTTATCAGAATATGGAGTGTTGGGCTATGAATACGGTTATGCAATGGCAAGCCCGCGTGCTCTTACCCTTTGGGAAGCTCAGTTTGGCGACTTCTCCAACGGTGCCCAAATAATGCTCGACCAGTACATTTGTTGTGGTGAAGATAAGTGGAAAGTACAAGATGGCTTAGTAATGTTACTGCCTCACGGTTACGAAGGGCAAGGTGCTGAACACTCATCAGCACGGGTAGAACGCTATTTGCAGTTATGTGCCGAGAATAATATGTACGTTACTAACTGTACTACCCCTGCTAACTTCTTCCACCTATTGCGTCGCCAAATGAAGACAACTTTCCGCAAGCCTTTAGTGGTATTCACTCCTAAGAGCTTGTTACGCCATCCTCAGGTAATTTCAAAACTTGAAGATTTAGCTCAAGGACACTTCCAAGAGGTATTAGATGACCCTATCATTGTGGCAAGTAAAGTGAAACGAGTAGTATTTTGCTCAGGTCGTTATTATTATGACTTGTATGCCGAACGTGAAAAGTTAGGTCGTGATGATGTAGCTTTGGTGCGTATTGAGCAGCTATTCCCTTTACCCGTAGAACAATTAAAAGCAGTGATAGCTAAATACCCTAATGCTACCGATTTTGTATGGGCGCAAGAAGAACCTAAAAATATGGGAGCTTATGGCTATATGCTAATGAATTTTGACCTTGTAAAATGGCGTTATGTAGGTACACCTGCTTATGCAGCTCCTGCCTCTGGTAGCCATACCCGCGACCGCAAAAGGCATAATGAAGCCATAGCAAGAGTTTTTGAAGATTAAAATTTTATACATACTTTGCCAAAGTTCTCTGCTTTGGCAAAGTTTACTTATTTATTAATTTACTTATTTGTTACCTTATGAAAAGAATTATTACATTAGTATTATTGTTCGCTACCTATGTAGCTTCAGCGCAAACTATAATTAAGTGTGCCCCTTCAATTAACCCTAGTGATAGACCTTTGTGGGTGGTGAACAACATAGCTCTTACCGATGAAAAGGTAAGTGAGATGGTCGAAAAAGCTCTTAAACCCGAAGATGTTGAGAGTATGACGGTGCTAAAAGGTGCAGAAGCTACTGCTTTATATGGTAGTAGTGCCCGAAACGGAGTAGTTATTATTACTTTGAAAAAAAGTCAAACTAATAATAATGTGGCTGCTGAAAAAGAAAGTTTGTCAGTAACAGGAGCATCGTTTGCAACACATCCTTTGGTCATAGTAGATGGTAAAGAAATACCTACTACCGATGAAGCAGCTATGTTTATGAAAAATCTGCTTCCTGAAAAAATTGAAAGCATTACTGTACTGAAAGACCCTAACGCTTTGGCTAAATATGGTGACAGAGGGAAAAATGGGGTGCTTTTTGTTAATCTGAAAAAGTAATAAATAAAATTGTATTCAAAAAACAAACGACTGGAAACTAAAAACTAGTGACTAAAAAATATAGCTTATGTTAGAAATGAAAGTCCCTTCACCTGGGGAATCAATAACCGAAGTAGAAATAGCCCGTTGGTTAGTAAAAACGGGTGATTATGTAACCAAAGA
>CAUREJ010000069.1:0-10560 GCA_963523735.1 uncultured Capnocytophaga sp. | reverse complement strand
GAGCCTGTGTTCTGGGAGTATATCTATGATATTATTCAGCACGAAAAGCCAGAAGGAGTGATTGTGCAGCTCGGAGGACAAACAGCACTGAAATTGGCTGAAAAGTTAGATAAATACGGCATTAAGATTATAGGTACTAGTTTCCAATCGCTGGATTTGGCAGAAGATAGAGGTAGTTTTTCAACGCTGCTGAAAGAGAATAATATTCCTTATCCGCGTTTTGGAGTAGCTGAAACGGCTGATGAGGCGCTCAAACTCGCCGATGAACTCGACTTCCCGCTATTGGTACGTCCATCATACGTATTGGGGGGACAAGGAATGAAGATTGTGATTAACAAAGAAGAATTGGAAGCCCACGTGGTAGACCTTTTGCGCAAAATACCTAATAACAAACTCCTTTTAGATAACTATTTAGATGGCGCTATTGAAGCTGAAGCCGATGCTATTTGCGATGGCGAAAACGTGTACATTATAGGTATTATGGAGCATATTGAACCCTGTGGTATTCACTCAGGTGATAGTAATGCTACCTTGCCACCGTTTAATTTAGGTGAGTTTGTGATTCAACAGATAAAAGACCATACTCACAAAATAGCCTTAGCATTGAATACCGTAGGGCTTATTAACGTACAGTTTGCCGTAAAAGATGATGTGGTGTATATCATTGAGGCAAACCCACGAGCTTCACGTACAGTACCATTTATTTCTAAAGCTTACCAAGAGCCGTATGTGAACTACGCTACTAAGATAATGTTAGGAGAGAAAAAACTCACCGACTTCCATTTCAACCCACACTTAGAGGGCTTTGCTATCAAGCAACCAGTCTTCTCGTTCAATAAATTCCCGAACGTAAATAAGAAGTTAGGTCCTGAAATGAAATCTACTGGTGAAAGTATCCTGTTTATAGATAGCCTCAAAGATGACGCCTTTTACGATATTTATACAAGAAGGAAGATGTATCTTTCAAAATAAAAAAATAAAAGAGCAAGCTAAGGCTTGCTCTTTTGGTTTTTAGTTGTATATTTGCAGAAAAATAAACAGATATGAAAGATATAGTTGTTTTAGATACAAGTATTTTTATAAAAGAAAACTTTCTTCACGGGAAGAAAATAAAAGGATTAATTAGCTTAAGTAAAAAAGGGATGATTGACCTATATATTACTGAAATAACTTATGAAGAAATATTAGCTAATTTTGCCAAAAACATAGGTTTAGCTCTCTCTGCAAAAAGAAAATTTGAAAAAGAACACAGAGTTCTGAGGAATAATGATTCTTTTGATACCTTCTTTTCTAAATTTGATAAAAAAGAACTTATTGATCCATTCAAAAAAGAAATAGATGGATTAATCAATCAAAACATAATAAACAAAATTCCATACATAAGTTTAAATATTGGTAATGTATTTAAGAAATATTTTAATACGGCTCCTCCTTTTAGTGATGGGAATAAAAAAGCAGAATTTCCTGATGCTTTTAGTATAGAGCTAATAAAGGAATATTTTGAAGGGCAGCAATTAACTACTCCTATAAAAGTTTTTTCAACAGATAGAGATTTCTTGAATTGTAATGAAAATAATTTAAGCTTTTCTGATAATTATGAAGATTACATTAATAATATTAATCTATTATTATTACAGAGGAAAAAAAATATTATTGAAAAAATGTTTGAAGATAGTAAAGATGAATTTGAGAATGAGTTTAAATCATGGTTTGAGAATAATTTAGATGATGTGTCTTTATACTATGGGACTGTTATTTTTACTAAAAATATCTATGATATAGAAATAGAAAAAGTAATAGTTAATGATTTACAGTATAAAATTATTGATATAAATGATGATATTGTTACAATAGAAGTCTATGCAGATGTCTTTGTATCTGTTGATATTTTAACAGATGATGAAGACACAATGTACTATGATAGTGATAATAAAGAATATCATTATTTTGATACAAAAAATATAAGTGTAGAAAGAACATTTAAGTCATCAATAATATTAACTGCTGAAATTATATCGGAAGAAGATTTTTCTGATTTTGAGATTGAATCTATTAATGAAGATTTAGTGCTTGATTTTAATTATAGATATGATAATGAAGGGATTGAATATTGATAATAAAGGTTATTTTTATTAGCTGAATATATAATTCTCTTGTTTAAACTTAATTTATAAATTATGACATACGAACGATTTCAATAATGATATCAATACAATCCTTCAACTGATTTACTTATAGAAAAAAGAAACATAAGTATTTATAAAGCCTATGCTCCGTTTATTTTTATTCCTCCTTCCTTGTATAGCATTAGCGCAATCTCCTAAAACAATGGATTTTAGCAAGTACTACTAAGGATAGATAGAAATAATAGGTTGGAAGAAAAAGACTTGTTTTTTCTGTTTTTTAGTAAGAATATGCTTTCTTGTTGTATATTTGCGGGCTGAAAACAAACTATAAAAGATGAACAAAAATGTAATTACAACAGAAATGAAACCTATTAGCGAGATACGTGCCGATTTTCCTATACTTTCACGTACTATTCACAAACGTCCTCTTATCTACTTTGATAATGGGGCTACTTCTCAAACACCTGCTCAGGTAGTAGAGGCTATTGTACATTACTATACTTACCAAAATGCTAATATCCATAGGGGGGTGCATACTCTTAGTCAGGAGGCTACTGATGCTTATGAGCAGGCAAGGCAGAAAGTACAACATCACTTCAACGCCCAAAAGTCTTCTGAAATTATTTTTACAGCGGGTACTACTCACGGTATCAACTTAGTGGCTAATGGCTATGGTGCCTTAATGCAAGCGGGTGATGAGGTAATTATCTCGGCTTCTGAACATCATAGTAATATAGTGCCTTGGCAGTTAGCTTGCCAACGGAGTGGAGCTACCCTGAAAGTAATACCGATGAACGAGCAGGGTGTTTTGAATATGGACACGTATAGCAATTTGCTAAATAAGCGTACTAAAGTGGTATGTGTGCAACACGTCTCAAACGCTTTAGGCAATATCCACCCTATAAAAGAAATTATTGATAAAGCTCATAGTGTGGGGGCTGTGGTATTGGTAGATGGGGCGCAAGCTGCTCCACATCTTCAGCCAGATGTTCAAGCCCTTGATGTGGATTTTTACGCTGTATCGGCTCATAAAATGTATGGTCCTACAGGGGTAGGAGCTTTATACGGCAAAGAGGAACTGTTGTTGCAGCTACCTCCTTATCAGGGGGGAGGGGAAATGATTAAAGAGGTGTGTTTTGAACAAAGTACTTATGCCGACTTGCCTTATAAGTTTGAGGCTGGTACGCCTAATATTTGTGGGGGAATAGCTTTTGCTGCTGCTCTTGACTATATACACCAGTTAGGAATGGAGGCTATAGCTACTTATGAACATCAGTTATTGGAATATGCTATGGCTAAGCTGCAAGCTATAAATGGTATTACTCTTTACGGCAATCCTGATTTGGCACAGCGTACTGCCGTTATATCATTTAATTTGCAGGGTATTCACCCTTATGATGTGGGAGTCATTCTCGACCAGATGGGTATTGCTGTACGTACAGGTCACCATTGCGCTCAACCTATTATGGATTTTTACAACATACCAGGTACGGTGCGCATTAGTTTTGCTGTGTATAACACTTTTGAAGAGATAGACTTCTTAATAGAAGGTATAAAAAAAGCTCAGGCAATGCTGAGCTAATAAGTTTTTTGTTTTTATTTCATAACAGAGATGATACAGGCTACCCCTAATGGGCGGCGGCTTGTATCATCTTTTCTTTTTCTTTGCGTATTTGTATTAAGCGATAATTCTCGGCAGCTACAGGGTAGGCTTGTAGTTTATACTTTTCTAAAAAGCCTTTTAGCTCGTTTATAATACTTTGAGCTGAATAGGCATCGCGTATTTTGTGTATTACCCACCACGTTTCATCGGCGTTATATAGGTCGGTGGAGAGGGTGAGCGACTCTGAAATGGCTTTTAGTTTTTCAGTAAATTCTTCTTTTAAATTCTGACGCACTTCGGGGGTGGTACCTGTAATAACCACTTTCCATTGGGTAGCCTTATCATCGGTTATAAATTCTTCTTTTTCTATATCTTTTAGTTCTTCCAATAAGTCTTTAGCTTCTTCACTCTCAGCAGTAGCAGGGTAGTTAGTAGCTATGAGTTGTAATTGGGCTTGGTAAGGAGCAAGTCCTTCTAAGCGAGCTGTAGTTTTTGCCTGTAAAAGGGCAATAGCAGGAGCTGCTGCGGTTTCATGGTATTGTAGGCTTTCTTGCTGTAACAACTGTGCCGTTTCGGCTATTTCTCCTCTTTTATACTTAGCTGTTAAACTATCGACAAATACTTGTGCTAGTTTGTTGCGTTCGTGTTGTGAGGTTTCGCCTCCTTGCAAGAGCTTGGCATAGTCGGTAGTGGGGTAGTTGGCTAATAATCTGTTTTTGATACTCTCGGCTTTAGGGTTATGAGTGTCGGTATAGTTTTTTTGCAATTCGTAAAGAGCAGCAGCTTCTATATCGGGGGTAGGTTGTTGGGCTAAAACGCGTTCTAAGCGCTGTATGGCTAATTCATTTTCGTTGAATTTAGCCCTGTAAAGCACTCCTAACTGATAAAGAGCCTCATTGCGCTGGGAGGCAAGTTGGGCTATTTCGGTAGTGGTTTTAGGTAGTTGTGCCAAGTAAGTATCGGGGGTATCGGTGTTTTGAGTTACCGTTTGTGCAGTAGTAGCCGATGCCGTAAGATTGGCAACCGTACCACTGCCTATGCTTGACCATCGCCAGTTATCTTCTAACTTACGATTGCCCCAATACTGTTGAAATTGTTGTTTGCCATAGGCTACGCTGAGTGGGTTGTAGAAATAGAATTTTCCGCCCTTTGGTGTGGTAGCATCGGGGGTAGTGAAGCCCATACCAGCATTGGCAATGGGGTTGTTTTGCTGTTTTTGGGTGCGCAAAGCCTTAGCTTTTTGTACTGAATCGATGTGTTTTTGGTAGAAAGCACGGCGTTCCGTTTCGGGCAATTGCACTACTTTTAGCACACTGTCGTTTTTCTTAACAGTGTATTCTAATTCGGCTATTTTAGCTAAATTGTCTCTTTTTCGGCGTACGTATAAGTGTTCAAAAGTGTTTTCGGGGGTATAGGTAAGGGTGCTATCTAAATGTTGATATGCGCCTATATAATCCTTTTGGTCGAAAAAGAGTTCGGAGAGGCGTGTGTGGGCTTTGGCTTTTAGAGGGGTATTTTCTTTATTATTCAGCAATGATTGGCGATAGAAGTCGGTAGCGAGGCGTTTTTGTTGGTCTTTTATCAGTTCGGCGTGGGTGTAATACAACACATCGAGGTAGTTTTTATGCTCGTATCGGTTTTCTAACTTGTGCAAGTAGGTTAAAAATTCAGCTTTTTCTTCGGGAGTAAAGGTTTTATTGCGCGCTTTTCCTGCTTGGGCTTCGACCCAAAGTTTGCGAGGAATTTTCCAATTTTGTTTTACTACCTTATCAAAAGCCACCTCGGCAGAGTCTTTTTGGTGTTGTTTTTCATATAGTTGGGCAGCGATGAAGTAATACCTACCCCGCAATGCCTTATTACGGGTGTATTTTCCTGCATTGTAAAGGGCGTCGGCAGCCAGAGGGTATTGTTCTTGATTGATATATGCTTGCCCTAAGGTAGCATAGGCTTCAGCTTTATCATTACGGCGTATTTTTGGATTTTTTTGTAAAAACTCAGTAAGTTTCTCAATAGCTACCTTGTCTTTCCCTAAGCGGAGGTTTGTTTTCTGAGCCCATACGGCAGCTTCGGGTATGCGTTCACTCATACCGTAGTTGGTGAGCAGGTGGTTAAAAGCTTCTAAGGCGGGGAAGAAGCGTTCGTCATAATAGCGCGCTTGCCCCAACAGCATATAAGCATCGTCAATTTTGTAGTTGCGTTGTACGCCATTGAAGACCATTGAGTGCCGCTGAATGGTTTTGATAGCTTTTTCTTCCGCTCGTTCAAAATTGGGGTTACCTATACCGTCCAACTGCACTTTACCAGTCATACCGATAGGCTCGACAGGCAGTATTTCGCCAAAATTATCTTGGTATTTTTCACGTAGTTCGTTCAGCCCTTTAGCATAAGCCTCTTCGCCATTGAACAATACGTTGTACTTGGTTACAATGGGCTGCATTTGTCGGTTGTAATAGGTGTTGGCATTGGGGGTGCAGGCAATGATAAGCAGTGTGCTGACCCCTATAAAAGTGCTATATAATAAAGTTCTTTTCATTCGTAATGTGCTGTAAGAATGGGCAAAGATACAAAATAATTAGCAATTAGCAAGAATTAGTAGTTAGTCTTTAGTCGCTAGTCTTTAGTCGCTAGTCTTTAGTCGCTAGTCTTTAGTCGCTAGTCTTTAGTCGCTAGTGGTATGACGTATCTTATTTGTCCAAAAGTAGCCTTTGAGTTTAGGGGATAGTGGGTAGTGGATAGATAGGGGGTGTGAAAATTAAAGAAAATGCGATGTTTTTGGGTTTTTGTTGCGAATAATGCAAAGAGGGGGAATGGTTGTTAAACGCTTGCTATTCAGTGATATAATCGTCACATACTCAGCTGCGCCAGCTCGCTGACTTTCCTTCGCTCACCCTTCGCTCACCCTTCGCTCTGCTTTCGGTATGCCTTCGCTCACCCTTCGTTACGGCTATAAGCTGTTTTAGGGGTCGTTGTTAGTTTAATGAGTTGATTGTTAATGAGTTATGTTTTTATCCCAAAAGGAGAGGTTAGGTTGGTAATTTTTGAATTATTCGCAAAGAAAATTAGCAAATTAGCAAATTAGCAAATTAGTAAATTAGTAAATTAGGGAATTAGTAAATGTGGAGATTAGCAAATTAGCAAATGAGGGAATGGGGCGCACTTGTTCATTGTCCTTTGTTAATTGATAATTGTTTTGTACCTTTGCCCCAAAATGTACAACTCCCCTTTTATAAAAATGGATTATATACAACTATCGGGCTATAAAACACTGAAAAACATTCACTTAAAACTTGCTCCTATCAACATTCTTATTGGGGCAAACGGAAGTGGTAAGAGCAATTTTATGTCTTTTTTTGACTTTCTCAATAGGCTGTACAATCGCAGCCTAAGGGAATATATCGCCCTAAAAGGAGGAGAGAACAAAATACTGTTTCAAGGCAAAAAAGTTACTGATGAAATAAGTTTTGAAGTTGCTTTTGATGAAATGTGCCAGTACAAAGTACTGCTTAAATGGGGTGATAACAGCTTTGTTTTTAACAAAGAAGAAATTATCTGTCAAGATAATACAGTGTCTGTTGCTAATTTTTACCCCGATTCTCAATTAAAATTAACCAATAACAAGCAAGCGGCGTATGTGCTAAAACAGTTAGAAGGTTTTCGTAAATATCATTTTCACGATACAGGGAACAAATCTCCTTTCACCCAACAAAGTAGTACCCAAAATGACATTCACTACTTGTACAGCGATGGAGCTAATATTGCTGCTTTTTTGTATAATATCCAACAAGAGTATAAAATTACCTACAATATTATCATCAAAACAATACAATCCATAGCTCCTTATTTCTCAGACTTTTACTTAGTTCCTAATGCTAATAATGAAGTAAAATTACAATGGAAAGACAAGTACAGTGATACTGTTTTTGGAGTTACTGACCTATCGGACGGCACACTGCGCTTTATGGCTCTTACTACCCTATTCTTACAGCCTAATTTGCCTAATACTATTGTGATTGACGAACCAGAATTAGGATTACACCCTGCTGCTATTTCTAAGTTGGCTGCAATGATACAATCAGCAGCCGATAAAAAATGCCAAGTAATTGTAGCCACTCAATCAACCGACCTAATAAGCTATTTTACCCCTGAAGATGTTGTAACAGTAGATAGAGTAAAAGGAGAAACAATTTTTAAAAGACTTTCAAAAGAGTCATTACAACAATGGCTTGACGACTACACTCTCGACGATTTGTGGAAACGAAGTGTTATTGAAACAGGACAACCTAATTACTTGTAAAATGAAACGATTTATTATTATTTGTGAAGGACAAACAGAAAGAGATTTTTGCAAGGAGGTATTAGCTCCTTACCTTTGGCAGTATGAGATTGACATACAAGCCCCTCGCATAAAAGTATCGGGAGGAGGTATTGTAAAATGGGATAATTTGAAAAAAGAGGTGGAGAACTACCTTAAAGAAGCAGCTTCTGTATTTGTTTCTACTTTTATTGATTATTATGGACTTTATGACAAGTATCACTTTCCAAAATGGAAAGAAGGCAATGAGATAAATGACGTAAATAGCAGAATTTTATTTTTAGAAGAGGCTATGAAGAAAGATATTTCAGAAACTTTGCAACATAGGTTTATCCCTTATCTGCAACTTCACGAATTTGAAGCTTTACTTTTTACTGACCTACAAACATTCTATGAACAAGTGCCAAAATCTGATTTGGTAGGAATAGATGAATTAGAAGATACTTTCCTAAAATACTCTAATCCTGAAATGATTAACAACAGTAGAGACACATCTCCCAGTCATCGTTTAAAAAGGATTATAAAAGGGTATAACAAACCTCTTTATGGGCATTATCTTGCTGAAACCATAGGCATTGAACGGATAAAAACTAAATGCCCAAGATTTAATCATTGGATAGAGACACTAATTTCAATTTGATAGGAAAACTGCTTCTTATTACATAAATCATTTAACATTGGAGGTGACCTATTTATTGTTAATTGATAATTATTTTATAATTTTGTCGTGTAAAATAGAAAAGAGAAGATTATGAAGAAATTACTTTCCTTAATGGCTGTGCTATTGATGATAATGGCTTGCGAGAAATCTGAAGAAAAGGCTCCTTCGGTGCAGCTAAAAGCTCCTTATGACTGGGATTTTTATACTGACCCTTCGCGGATAGCGGTGGTGAAACGACAACCTACTGCCGAGCTGAAAAAACTGTACTACCAAGTGTATGGTACGCCGTGTGGTGGTTGGTTTGACGGACTTAGTCCTACGCCTGAGAAAAATGATACTTACCTCAAAGCTTTTATCGATGGGGCTGAACGCTCACAAAAAACGCCTATTGTGGTTATCTACGGTATTCCTAACCGTGATTGTGGTTCCTTCTCCAAAGGAGGACACCCTACAGCGGATTCGTATCGTGCGTGGATAGACCGTGTAAGCACTATTATTGGGCAACACCGTGCGGTAGTGATTGTAGAACCCGATGCTATTAACTATTGTAACCATAAAAAAGGCTCAGCCCCATACAATGAAAGGGCTGAGCTACTTACTTATGTGGGGAAGACTCTTAAGGAGAACAATCCTAATGTAGTTACTTATTTGCACGCGGGCAACTCGGTATTGGTTACTGCTCACCCTGAAGCCATAGCTACCGCTGTGATAGACGGGGGGTTGGCGTATATGCAAGGCTTTGCGCTGAACGTATCGGGCATAGGAGGTACACAAGAGGAACAGGCAGGGGCTGAGAAGTTTGTTGATTACTTGGCTACCAAAGGACTGAATAAGCGTTATGTAATTGATACGGGACGCAGTGGTATTAACCGCCCTAAGCACCAGAATGCTAATGCGCCCTACAATTCGTGCAATAACTTTAACGCAGCTTTAGGACCTCGTAGCACGACTCGTACTACTGCTCCTCACGCTGATGCTTATCTGTGGATAAACGGCGGAGGAGGCTCTGATGGTGAATGCAATATGGGGGCACCTGCTGCTGGTTTGCCTTATCCTGAATACACTCGCGCCCTTATTAATAATGCTATTAGAGTGAAAAGTATTGAAATATTAGAAGTGCCAGAGCCTCTTTAAGATTATTCGCCTGTACATTCCCATTGAAAATCTTCTACTTTTGAGTGCATTTCGGGGCGGTACTCATAGTGCCACCACTCGGAGTAGATAGATTTGAAGTTGTATTTGTTCAGTATGTCTTTGAGGAGTTTGCGATTCTCAAGGACTTTCTTGGGTAGGGTAGTGCAGGTGTGATGGGCTTCTTTTCCGAAGAAATCAAAAGGCGTGCCCATATCCAGTTCGTTACCGTCTTTATCGACCAAAGTAAGATCGACGGCAGCCCCGCGATTGTGTTTAGACCCCTTGGCGGGATTGGCTACGTAATGAGTGCCAGGTAGTATCTTCCACATTTTCTTTTGAACGGCAAGCGGTCGGTAGCAATCAAATAGCTTGATGCGATAGCCTAATTTTAAGAACTCGGCATTGGCTTTTACCAGTGCCTCGGCAGTGCTTTTGCGCAAATAACAATCGCCACAGTCATATACCGCCTGTTTTAAGAAGTTGTCGGGGGTGGCGTATTTCATATCGAATACAAAATCGGGCGAGAGGCTTTTTAGCAGCACAAAGTCGGATTGTTGCGCCCATAGGGTAGGCATAAGTAGGGTGATGAATAGTTGTAAAATGTGTTTCATAATAACTGATTTTGGGCAAAATTACAAAAAACTTTTGAACAGATGCTTGCTATGTAGAAAAAAAAGACTACTTTTGCTTTATGATTCAGAAAACAATACAAATACTTAACAAA
>CAUREJ010000068.1:0-10724 GCA_963523735.1 uncultured Capnocytophaga sp. | reverse complement strand
CTAAGCCTACATTGCGCAAGCTCTGCATAGGTTGGTGGTAACTCACACTACCATTAGTAGGAGCTCCTTTAATACCTACCCATTGGGTACGGAAAGTTCCAAACAGACTACCTACTTCACGTGAGCCGGTATATCCTGGGTTAAACAACATTGTATTGTACATATATTGTGTGTATTGCGACTCTTGTTGTGCAAACAATACAGTACAAAATAAAGTAGTAATTGTTAATAATAACGCTTTTTTAATCATAATGGAAACGTATTTTACTTGTTTTAGTGACTGATTCTTAGTTATATATGTTTATTAAATAGACAATAAATCGGTGCAAAAGTACAATTTTTTTTTGAATTACCAATAAGTTGGTATTTTTTTCACAGAAAATAACTTTTAGGGGTTAGGACTTAAGCTTAGGTAGCACGCTTCCAAAATCTGAAAACCAAACTACCTAAAACCTAACTCCTAACCCCTTAAAATAGGAAGCTTAATTAGCTTCTATTCTATAGCTGTAATTATAAGGTTTGTACAAATACAATAAGTATTGAGACATTGGTAAGTTGCCCCAGCTGTTATCTCCTCCCAATCCTAATTGTTGAAAATCAATATCTAAGTGAGTATTCTTATCAAAAGTAAGTTCACCAGCGTGTGTTTGTCCTTTTTCAACTCCTGGGTATAGCTGTACAGGGCTATAAGGCAAAGCATTAACATTTAGTAAAGTACCTACACTGTACACACTAAGTGAAACCCCTTTCTTCTTGCTGAGTTTTGCCCAACGTACATCTGTTTTGTTACCTGTTTCCTGCGGACGTACATAAGGGTAATACTGCTGCTGTACAGTACCTTCATATAAACCTACTAACGAAGAAGTCTTTCTATCCCAATAGTTTTCCCAAGGACCTCTACCATACCATTGCAGCTTGTCAAAAGTTCTTAGGGTAAGGTGATTACCTATTTTAAAAGTAAGCGTTTTGTCATCTTTTAGTGGCACAAATTGGTTAGTTACGGTTACTGCAGGTTTCCCTTCAAAAAGTAATTCCTGAGTGTAATCAATAGTACCATCTACCAATTTCTTACGTATGATTACTTTCACTTGTCCCGAGCTGAGTTTTTCAACCTCTACTTTTACCTCTTTAGCTTGGCTATCGGCATTTTGTAAGTTCTCTAATTTCTTAGGCAATCCCGCTCCAAAATCATTATCGGTAGCAGGGCGCCACAAATTCACTTCCAAACCTCCATCAGGAGCAAAAACTTCCTCTTTTTTCACATTGAATGAAATCCATTTACCAGCTTGCTTATCAATCTTAGCTGTATAGTTTTTATTCTTCAGCTGCACATACTCATAAGTATCTTCTACCTCTATAGGTGTAGCATCAGCAGTCACACTCTGAGGCTGATACGCGGTAAGTAAAAACTCAGCAAAAGCTAACTGAGTACCTTTTTTAAGCAAGCCTTCATCTTGTTTTAAGCTGGCAGTACACTGCAATATATATTCATTCTTGTCGTCTGTTTTAAGAGCCGGCAAAGCAAAAGCGGCTTCTGCTTGTGGTAACACTGTCAAATTAGTGATAACACCATTTTGTACTTGTACCCCATCTTTAAGCAGTTTCCAGCTCACTTCATAGTTCGATAAGTCTTTAAAGAAATACTTATTGCGCAGCACTAATTGGTTATTAGCATACTTAAAACCTATTTCTTGTTGCACTTTTCGCACCTCGTAAGCGTGCGGATGCCAGCTCCTATCCGAAGCAATTACTCCGTTGATAAGGAAATTGTTATCACTGGGGGTATCTTTATCTCCATAGTCACCACCATAAGTCAAGATTTTTTTACCATTAGGCAAAGTCTTATAAATACCTTGATCTATAAAATCCCAAATAAAACCACCTTGTAATTTAGGATAACGTTCGTACACATCCCAATATTCTTGAAAATTACCTAAGCTATTACCCATAGCGTGAGCGTACTCACATTGTAAGAAAGGTTTGGTATAGTTACTTAATGAATATTCTATAAGGAAAGGTATACGTCTGTACATACGTGATTCTATATCAGTATTCCAATCATAGTGAGCCAACTCATAATGAATAGGGCGTGAAGGGTCTAAGCCTTTCACGTGCTGATAACCTTTATAAAAGTTCCAACCGTTACCTGCCTCGTTCCCCAAACTCCAGAATAGTACCGAAGGGTGGTTCTTATCACGTTTTACCATTCGTTCCATACGTAATAGGTGAGCGTATTCCCATACAGGGTCATTACCTAAAGTACGTTCAGGGGCATATTGCATCCCGTGGCTTTCCACATTAGCTTCATCCATTACATACACCCCATATTTATCACAAATCTCGTAAAAATAAGGGTCATCAGGGTAGTGACAAGTACGTACTGCATTAAAATTGAGGGCTTTGAGCTGTTTAATATCATCTTCCATACTCTCTCTGTTCACTACCTGACCTGTATAAGGGTCTGTTTCGTGGCGGTTTACCCCTTTAATAAGCACTCGCTTACCATTCACCAATATATTCGATTCATCTATCTCTACAGTTCTAAAACCTATCTGTCTGCTCACTACCTCTTTTACTACCCCTTTAGCATCGTATAGTACTATTTGTAGTCTGTACAAGTTAGGTATTTCGGCACTCCACTGTTTTACACGTGGCACTTGAGTGTTGAATTGCAATTCCGTTTTTCCAAAAACCCTCTTAAGACCTATAGTTTCTTTCTTTTGTTGGTAAAGTAATTGTGCGTTATCATATAAGCTAACTTCTACTTGGTAGCGTGAAGCGTCCTCATCGGTATCGTTCCACACCTCAGCCTGAACGCTAAGTTTCCCATTCGTATAGCTTTTATCTAAGCCAGCGTGAATAGTAAGGTCATATAAATGGGTTTTAGGACGCATATAAACGTAACAATCACGTGAAATACCCGAAAGGCGCCACATATCTTGGCATTCCAAATAACTTGCATCTGTCCAACGGCGTACTTCCATAGCTATCAAGTTTTTACCCGATACCACATAAGGTGTAATATCAAACTCCGAAGCCAACTTGCTGTCCTTCCCTACCCCTACAAACTTACCGTTCACATATAGCTTAAAAGCCGATTTCACAGCTCCTAAGTGCAAGTACACCTTTTCGTCTTTCCACGAAGCGGGTAGTTGGAACGTTTTCCTATAAAGCCCTGCATTCTGTTTCAAGTCGTCAGGAATATCAGGTGGCGTAGGATTTTTTTGGTTAAATTCGTATGAAGCATTTACGTAAATAGGTATACCATACCCCTGAATTTCCCAATTGGCAGGTACTGGTATTTTCTTCCACTGGCTGTCTTTAAAATCTGCTTTGTAAAAATCATCAGGCAGTTCACGGTAATCTTCCTTCCATAAAAATGACCATAACCCATTTAAGCTTACAAAACGTGTCGATTTTTCTATATTAGCTGCCTGAGCTTTGATTACACTTTCATAAGGAAAATAAGAAGCCCGCATAGGAAGTCGGTTAATTTCCTGTACTGCAGGATTTTCAAAAATACTATCCAACTGCTGGGAATAGCCTACCCCTAAAGTAAAAAGCGATGTAATAATTAAAAAGTATTTCTTCATAAATAATTAATAATAGTTATTTTCCCCCACCTCAAAAGAAAAAAAGCCTGCAAAAGTCTCCTTTTTTATATGAGGTTATCTGTAAAAAACGGATTTGCCCCTGGGGGATAGGGGGCAAATCCGTATCATATTTTTAGTTTATTTCTCTACCGGAAACTCTTGGTTAAAAAATACCTTTTCAGCCAAAGTGTCATCTTTCTCACGTATTTCTTTCAAAAGCAACCCTTCTAACTGCTTAGTAATTTTTTGGTATTCCTTTTTACCATACACATTAGTAAGCTCTTTAGGGTCTTTTTGTAAATCAAATAGTTCCCAAGTGTTCATTCGTTTGTAATAGCGTATCAGCTTATAACGCTCGGTACGCACCCCAAAGTGTGGTGATACGGCGTGTTCTCCATTTTCGTAATAATGGTAGAACAGCTGGTTGCGAATAGGTTTAGCCTTTTTAGCAAACAAAGGCAAGAATGATTTCCCTTGTATATCAGCAGGTATTGGTAAGCCCGCTAATTCCAAGAAAGTAGGAGCCAAATCCACATTCAGTACAAAACCATCATTGGTAGTACCTTTGGGGAATAGCTTAGGATATGATACTATCATTGGGGTGCGGAATGATTCTTCATACATCCAACGTTTGTCAAACCAGCCGTGTTCACCCATATAGAACCCTTGGTCGGACATATAAATAATTATAGTATTGTCTTTCAAGTTGTTTTTTTCTAAGTAATCAAGCATACGCCCTATATTCTTATCCATCGATTTTACAGTTGATAGATAATCGCGCATATAGCGTTGGAATTTCCATTTTGCCAATTCGTCCCCACTGAGGTTAGCCTTGTAGTACTCTTCACGTATAGGATTGTAAAAATCATTGTAATAAGCTAACTGAGTAGCTGTCATACGGCTAAAGTTAGCGTCTTTCACCTCATCTTTTTCACTTCTGAACATTTTAAGGTCATAGCCCATTACTAAGTCTTTACCAATAGCCATTTCTTGTAAGGCAGCAGGCTTGCGTGTAGCGTAGTCGTCAAAGAAAGTATCGGGTAAAGGGAAGTTTAGGTGTTCATAAGCTCCCAATTCAGGCAAGTCGGGCATCCAAGTGCGGTGTACCGCTTTGTGTCCTACTACAAGGCAGAAGGGTTTGTTAGGGTCACGGCGGTCTAACCATTTTTCAGCCTCATCTTCAATAATATTGCTCACGTAACCTTTCTCATTTACGCGTTTTTTACCTTCAATAATAAAATCAGGGTTAAAATATCTCCCTTGGTCTACTAATATTTTAAAAAAGTCAAAGCCCTTAGGGTCATCGCCCAAGTGGTACTTACCCACCCAAGCGGTTTGGTAGCCCCCTTGTTGTAAAAGGTTCACAAACTGCTGTTGTGACGAGTTGTAGTGCGAGGTTTCATTGTCCATAAAACCATTTTTATGGCTGTATTTCCCAGTGAGGATACACGCCCTACTAGGCCCGCAAATAGAGTTCGTTACAAAGGCACGGTTAAAGCGTACCCCCTCTTTAGCCAGCTTATCAATAGCAGGTGTAGCATCGGTAGTCCCATTGTTATAGGCTCCAATAGTTTGATAGGAATGGTCGTCCGAAACAATAAGAACGATATTAGGCCTGTTTTGTTGGGCAAAACCCATTGTGGCACAAACCAAAGCACACATAAGTAAAACTTTTTTCATAAAGCTATGGACGTTAAAAACGTTGCAAAGGTACGAATTAATTATCAATTAGCAAGAAACTATTAACATTTTTTATTTAAAGTTGTCATATCTATACCTAATCTGTTGTATTGAGTCGTAAAATATCCCTATCTTCTCATCAATAGCAATATAAAAACTATTTCAGTGTGAACAGCACAAGCACAGGGTTATCATCTTCTTTCAGTGTTTTAGCCTTTTCTTTAAGGTCTTTATACAAAGGCGTATCAGGTAATTCAGCTACTAATTTCAAATATTTCTCAGCCGATATTAAACCGTAAAACTTACTACCGTCATATCCAAATATATCAGTAAACAATGTTAGATAAAGCGTTTTAGCTGAATTGAATATATGCGAAACCTTTTTCTCTCTGTCGTAAATTGTTAGGTAGTTAGCATTTATCTCTCCACCGCTAAAGTACACATACAGCAAATAGTTAGGGCTTGCTGCTATCTTAATATCTTTGGGGTACTTTACATCTGCCATCAATGTTTGGTACGCCTTCATCATATCTTCTGTGAAAATCTTAGTAAGGTAGCTCTCTGGCGGAGTAATAGCCCCGTAATCAGGTACATATTTAGCCTTAACCTCTAAAGCCGAAGCATCAATCTCGTAGATAGTATCGTTATAGTCACGTTGGTACAAGTAATTACCATCTTCAATAGCATAAAAGTTATTGCGTCCCAAAAATGCTTTAGCTATGCGCTTAGGGTCTTTAGGGTCAAACATTTTTAGCACTTTAAAATCCTTATCCAGTAAGCACAAATAGTGTTTTAAGTTATCTTCTTTGTTATCCTTAGTTTTCCCTTCCTTTTTATCCTCAGCAAGTTTCTCTTCGGTTTCATTTATCCCCATTTCCGAATAAACAAAAAACTTATCTTTCACTTGGCAGATACCATCTAATGATATAGGCAGTCTTTTTTCAGCAATAAGAGTGTTATCTTTCAGCCTTTGTATCCATTTACGAGTATTCCAATCAAAAAAGTGAATAGTATCACCCGTTATCATAAAGTGATAGAGTTCTCTGTACTCACCAGGTCCCTGTCCTTGTTTCCCAACGCTGTTCAAATACTTTCCATCACTGCCAAAGTGCTTAATATTAGTACCGCCAGTCGAAACAGCTGAAAGAATATACCAACTGCCGTCAGTCCCTTTTTGGAGGTTAAAGATATAGCTAATAAGGCAGCTATCCGCTGTTTGCAGCGGAACAACTTCTACCGAATTAATAAAATCATCAAAGTTTTCGGTAGGAGTCCCCTCATATACCTTTACCACCTGTAGCCCCTCTTCTTTTTTTGTATTACAAGCCCCTAAAACAAAGGCTATCATCAAGAATAAAACACATTTCTTCATTTCTTTTTAGTTTTAAAAACAGCCACAAAGTTACAACATTAAAAAACAATTACCAAATTTTTAACATAAAGACTAGCTCAAACGCACAAATTTTTCATCTGTACCGAAACAGAAAATTTTTCTGTTTGAGCCTTCAGCGAACTATGAGCGAACTATAAGCGAACTATGAGCGAAGGATAATCCTATAAAAACAGAACCCCCTGTTTCTGCCAAAACACCTAAAAATAGTATATTTTTCTATTTTTGCCCCAAAAGGCAGAAAAACAACTTTTCTCTATGTGTTAGGTTTCAGGGGGGTACGTTTGTCTTAATTTGCTAATTATCTAATGCGTTCTAAATACTCCGTAGGACTTTCATTGTAAAAATCTTTAAAGCATTTAGCAAAATAGGAAGGCGAAGAAAAACCTACCTCATAGGCAACTTCCGAGATGCTTTTAGCCTTGCTGTTAAGCAGCTGTTTAGCGTATTTTACCCGTATAGTCCGAATGAGTTCGTTAGGTGAATAATCCGTAAGAGATTTGATTTTTCGGTATAAATTAGAACGTGATAAGCCCAAAGCTTCTGCTATCTCATCTACATTTAATTCAGGATTAGCAATAGCTTTTTCTACATAGTGCGTAAAATCATTAACAAACTGCTGTTCTACCTTACCCAAAGTTTCTTGTTGGGTTTCGTTAAGCAAAAAGTGACTAAAGGTTTCACGTATCTTTTTCCGATTCTCAATAAGTTTGCGCACACGTGTTCTCAGTAGTTTTATGTTGAAAGGTTTAGCTATATACGCATCGGCACCACTCTCAAAACCTACTTGTTTCTGCTCGTCCATAGCGTAAGCAGTAAGCAAAATTACCGGAATATGATTAGTCGAAACATTACTTTTCAAAAGCTGACACAAATCAAACCCATCTACTTTGGGCATTAGCACATCACTCACTACCACATCAGGAAGGTATTTTTTAGCTACCTCAAAACCCTCTTCTCCATTTTCAGCCTCAATGATAGTGTAATCATCACTGAGGATATAGTGAATAAACTGGCGCATATCAGGGTTATCCTCCACTATAAGTACCATAGGTTTTTTAGCCGAAAGTTCGGGAGTAGCAGGCAGTGTTTTTAAGGTAGGTTCTGAGGGTAATAAATCAAGGTGTGCTTCTATGTAATTGGTATCATATAGTGTTTTAGAGGTTACCTCTTTCTGTTCTATAGGCAGACGAATATAGAAGGTAGTCCCTACATCTTCAACACTCTCTACACCGATAGTTCCTCTGTGCGAAGCTACTAAGGCTTGTACCAATGCCAACCCTATACCAGAACCCTCACTATCGGGATTCACCTTGTAAAAGTGCTCAAACACTTCTGTTTGCTTATCTTTGGGGATAAATGAACCGCTATTAAATACCGAAAGACAAGCATTATCACCTTCTTTTTGCAGTTTTACTATTATTTCACCCGATACTGGTGTGAATTTAAGCGCGTTAGAGAGCAAATTGAAGTAAATCTTCTCTACTTTTTCTTTGTCAAAAGCCATTTCCAAAGGCGTATCATCTGCTATAAACTGAAAATTAAGTTTCTTTTGCTTGATATGATCACTAAAAAAGGTATTGAGTTCTATAAGAAATCGTTTTAGATTGCCCTTAGTGAAGTACATTTTGAGTTTGCCGTTCTCATAACTGCGAAACTCTAACACCTCCGAAATCAGATGAAGTAACCTATTGCTGTTCTTTTTTATCAAGAAAAGCAATTCTTGCTGCTCTTTTGTAAGAGATTTATCTGTTAAGAGAGTTTCTACAGGACCTAATATAAGTGATAGCGGTGTTTTAAACTCGTGAGAGATATTCGTGAAAAAAAGTAATTTAGCCTGAGTAGCCTCTTCTAACTGTTTAGAGATAGTTTCTAATTGTTCTTTCTGAAATTTCAGTTCGTTATTAGCTCTGCTTTTAGCACGATAAGCCCTGATAGCCATTAGTAAAAAAACTGTAACAAGCACTATGGCTGTGATAGATAGGTACAAAAGTATTTGCTGGTTAGTATGCTGAATAACACTCTCACTCAATTGCCGATTGATATCTTCTATCTTGTGTTGTTTTTGGGCTATCTGTTCTGTTTGCAGTTGGAGCATACGTACATTGCTCTTGTCTACCACAGCAGTATTGAGGATATTCTCACGCTGAAAAGGTTGGTTGTGGAGGATTTTCATTGCAAGGTCAATTACCTTCTCTCCACCTGTTGGATAGATAAATGAAGCGTCTTGCACATTGTTTTCAATATTTTTAATACCTTCATCAATAAGCGCATCTACTCCAACAATAAAAGGCAGCTTACCATTGAACTGAATAGCAGCTTGGTGGGCTCCTGCTGCCATAGGGTCATTCATTGCAAAAACAAGGTCTATTTTAGAGTGTTGCTGAAAAACAGGCTGCAACTGCTTTTTAGCTTCATCAAGCAAGTAATTGCCCCATACCTCAGCCACAACCCGAATCTCTGGAGCTTCGGCTAAGGCTTCTACAAAACCCCTATGGCGCTCAGTGTCAGAGGTTGAACCCTTAGTACCTCGCACTTCCACTATATCTCCTTTGCCCTTAAGAATCCCTATTGCATAGTGTCCTGCCTCTTTGCCTATCTGGTAGTTGTTAGCCCCTACATAAGCTGTATAACTGTTGGAGGCTATCTTCCTATCAACCAATATTACAGGGATACCCTGCTGATAGGCTTTTTCGATAATAGGCGTACACGCTTCGGACTCATTGGGCGAAACTACTAATATATCTACCTTCTGGTCGATAAACGCTTCTATATCCTTAATTTGCTGGGCAGTATTGTCTTTTACACTTCGGATAACTATATCTGCTTGGTCTCGATATAAATTGAGCGCACGTTTGAGTTCTTCATTCATCGTTTTGCGCCATAGGTCTTCACTGCATTGAGAGACCCCAATAACATAATGCGGTTTTCGCTCTCGTTGGCAAGCAAGGCAAACCAAGAGAGCGAAACAACAAAGGAAGGTATATTTTATTACTTTCATTTATTACCTAAATAATTCTAAATGGGCATCGGCAAGGCGAGGCATTGCACCGTGTTGCTGACATACATAAGCTGATACCTCAACCGCTAATTGGTGTGACTGGGCAATACTACGCCCATTGAGGTAAGAGGCTACAAAGGCGGCTGTAAATGAGTCGCCGGCACCTACCGTATCGGCAATGGTTACCTTGGGTGTGCCTAAGAACGACTTTTCATAAGGCGTAAAGACGTAACTGCCTCGGGTGCCTTGCGTGAGGATAAGAAACTTGAGCTGGTACTTCTCTAACAGATGACGACAAATCTCTTCGTCAGTGCCCTTTAGTTCGAAGATTTCGGCTATCTTCACTATCTCTTCATCATTGATTTTGAGAGCAGAAGCCTTATCAAGTGAATTAACTATTACCTCTTTACTGAAGTATTTAAGGCGCAAATTAATGTCAAACACTTTTAGGCTATCGGCAGGCATCAAGTCTAAGAATTTGTGAATGGTAGCCCTCGATACTGCATTGCGCTGCGCTAATGACCCAAAACACACCGTAGTGGTATTTTTAGCCAAGTTCTCGATGCGCGAAGAGAAGGGTATATTATCCCACGCTACATTTTCGGTGATTTCATAAGAAGGCACCCCACGACCGTCTAACTGTACCTTTACAGTACCGGTAGGAAAGTCGGTTGTCTCAATAAGGTAATTGAGTTCTTTTTCTTCAAGGCTTTTTAAGATTTCCTTCCCAAGAAGGTCATCGCCAATGGCACTTACTGCATAACCGTTAAACCCGAACTGAGAGGCGTGGTATGCAAAGTTAGCGGGGGCACCGCCTAATACTTTTCTTTCGGGGAACACATCCCAAAGGATTTCCCCCAGTCCTACTACCGTATTTTTCATTTTATATATATATTTTTAGTTTATTATGCACTTGCTTTGAGCCGGGTGCTCATTAACAATAGATATAATACTCCTATGCTAAGGACAATAAGGGCGCCTATCTGTGAGCCGTTCATCGCATCAGAGGCTAAGCCCATTGCAAAAGGGAAGATAGTACCGCCAAAGAGCCCCATAATCA
>CAUREJ010000067.1:0-11282 GCA_963523735.1 uncultured Capnocytophaga sp. | reverse complement strand
AAATTGTTAGTGTTTTTAATTTCGGGTGCAAAGATATAAAAGATATTCTTATCTTTTATAAAAAGGGAGATTTTTTTTATTTTTGTATGAACCTCTCAGCATTTGCTCTGGTAGAGTAGGTTTATTATTCGTCACATACTCGGCTGCGCCAGCTCGCCGACTTTCCTTCGCTCATCCTTCGCTTATCTTATACTCATCTTACACAGTTTCATATCCTAAAATAGATCTATACTAAAAACAGAAAAAAATATGACAAAAAAGCGGACAGTGATAGTTCGGTACAGTGATTGCTGTAAGAGAACTATCATAGAATTAATAGAGAAAAAGGCTTAAAAAAAGGAATTTTACTTAAGTAAAGAACAAGAAATTTTTGGAGATATGGATATTTGCAAAAACAGATAATATTAGAGACCTTGATGCCCTAAAATCAAAAGTGTTACAAGCTCTTAAAACAGCAGATGGAAAGCCTATTGAAGAGTTAGAGAAATTGTTTGTGACGCCAAGTGCCTTTTGTCAAAAATCCCCTCCCAAACTTCTCCCTTTATCCGAAAAACACAACCCCTTAACAACCAGCCCATTACACTAAAAACGACACCAAAAGCATCTTATAGCCGTAACGAAGGCTGAGCGAAGCCATACCGAAGGCAGAGCGAAGGGTGAGCGAAGGATAAGCGTTACTTCACTGAATATCAAGCGTATAAACACCACTCCCTCACTTTGCATTATTCGCAACAAAAAAACCAAAACATTGCGTTTTCCGCAACACTCCTATCCACTAACCCCTATTCACTAACCCCTATTCACTACCCCCTAAAACCTAACAGTGTTAAAAATATTAATTCTTCCTTGCTAATTAATAATTGTTTTGTATTTTTGCACGCAAAATCATTCTAAATAAATATAATGTTGAAAGAAAATCACTCTTACAAACTATGTCTGGCAAACCTTAATGAAGGCGAAAAAGGTATTATTAATGACTTTGATATCCAGAAAATACCCCTCAAACTCATTGAATTAGGCTGTTTTATAGGCAGTGAAGTCGAGGTATTGCGAAAGGCTACTTTTGGTGACCCTATATATATCCGTATGAATGAGGTCTATTTATCAATAAGAAAGGATATGGCAAAAAATATTCAGTTGGCAAATTAATATATTCAGAAAGTGGCACATTTAAGAGTAGCCCTTGTGGGCAATCCTAATACCGGTAAAACCTCCTTGTTTAACGCTCTTACGGGGCTTAATCAAAAAGTAGGGAATTATCCAGGCATAACGGTCGAAAAAAAAGTAGGCTATTGCAAACTCAGCAATAGCTTGCAAGTAGAACTCACCGACTTGCCTGGCACTTATAGTATGAATCCCTCCTCCGAAGATGAGCAGATAACCGTCGATGTCCTCACCAAAGGCAATGAAAGCACTACCCCCCAAGTAGTAGTGGTCGTAGCCGAAGTAGGGCACTTAAAACAAAACTTACTCCTCTTTACCCAAGTAAAAGACCTTGGGCTACCTACCTTGTTGGTTATCAATATGGCCGACCAGATGGAACGCAAGGGCATAAGCATCGATGTAACTGCCTTAGAAAAAGAACTACACACCAAAATTATCCTTACAAGCACCCGCAAAGGCACAGGAATCGATGCCCTGAAAGAAGCCATTGCCGCTTATGAGCAGCTGCCCACCACCCCTTGTACCGATACCTCACGCTTGCAGGCAATGACCTTTGGCACCTCCGATGCCGAACAACGCCGCCGCCAACAAAAAGAAATCATACTCCGCTATCAGTTTATAGCCGAAGTGCTTAAAAAAACATATAGGGTCGATAACCAAAAAGCACAAACACTAAGAGCCAAGCTCGACCGTTTCCTAATGCACCCTTTCTTTGGCTATGTAGTCTTTGCCGCCATCTTATTATTGGTTTTTCAAGCTGTATTCAGCTGGGCAGAGTATCCTATGAAATGGATAGAAACAGGCTTTGATTTACTAGGTGAATGGCTCAGTGCGCACTTGCCAGCAGGTGCCCTTACCGATTTGTTAGTGGAAGGAATACTACCAGGTATTACAGGGATCGTCGTTTTTATACCACAGATAGCCGTGCTGTTCACCCTTATTTCGCTTTTAGAAGAAAGTGGGTATATGAGTAGGGTAGTCTTCCTGATGGATAATATAATGCGCCGCTTTGGGCTAAGTGGCAAAAGTGTAGTGCCACTCATTTCAGGGGCAGCTTGCGCCGTGCCTGCGGTAATGATAGCACGCAATATCGAAAATTGGAAAGAACGACTTATCACTATATTAGTCACCCCTTTTATGACCTGCTCGGCACGCCTGCCCGTGTATCTTATCATTATCAACTTGGTAATTCCCGAAGGTGATTTCTTGTTTATCAGCTATAAAGCGTGGACGTTCTTTGTTATGTACTTCTTAGGGGTTGCGGTAGCTTTGCTTTCAGCCTTTATCTTGGATAAGGTGCTGCTAATGCACAAAAACAGCAGTTATTTTATAGCCGAAATACCCGATTACAAACTGCCACTGCTGCGCAATATAGGTATTACAGTATATGAAAAAACAAAAGGCTTTGTAATGGGAGCCGGTAAGTTTATCTTAGCTATCTCGGTAATACTGTGGTTTTTAGGCTCACACGGAATGGGCGAACGCTACAATAGTGTAGAACAAAGAGCCGAACTTTTAGCACAAGAACAGCATTGGACAACAGAGCAAACCGAACATTACATCCAGTCCGAAAAAAAAGAATACTCCTTTTTAGGATATATAGGCAAAGGAATAGAACCCCTATTCAAACCCTTGGGCTATGATTGGAAAATAAGTATAGGGGTAGTGGCCTCATTTGCCGCACGCGAGGTCTTTATAAGCACCCTATCAACCGTTTACAGCTTAGGAGGCGATGATTTGGATACCGAAAGTGAAGAAGGTGAACGCACCATTTTAGCAAAGATGCGTACTGAAGTACGTGCCGATGGCTCTCCTGTGTACACCTTAGGCACAGGTATTTCACTGTTGTTGTACTATGCGTTTGCTATGCAGTGCCTCAGTACAGTAGCCGTAGTGCGCAAAGAAACCAATAGCTGGAAGTGGCCAACAATACAGTTCTTTTTTATGACAGCCATAGCTTATGTAAGTGCAATGTTTGCCTTTTTATTGATAGGTTAATACTTAAATTAGCATACTAATTTTATGAAGAAAATAGGTTTAGTACTTTCGGGCGGAGGGGTACGCGCTTTAGCACACGCCGGTTTGTTAAAAGCTTTGGACGAAAAAGGCTTGCGCCCTTCTATCATTGCGGGTACCAGCGGAGGTGCCATTATAGGCGGACTGTACGCTTGCGGTATAAAACCCGATGATATGCTGCCTTTCTTTAAGCAAACACCTCTGTTTAAATGGTCGATGCTCACTTTTAAAAAATTGGGCTTGCTCGATAGTGCTAAATATGCAAAGTTTTTTCAGCAGTTTTTTAAATGCACTACTTTTGAGCAGTTACAACTGCCCTTAGTAGTTACCGCTACCAATTTGCTGAACGGGAAAATTACCTATTTTAAGGAAGGAGAACTCATTCAGCCATTGTTAGCCTCCTCCGCATTGCCACCCTACTTTTCACCTGTAAAAATAGGAGATAGCCTTTATTGTGATGGCGGATTGCTGAACAACTTCCCTACCGAACCCCTCAAAGGGCAGTGTGATGTTATGATGGGCAGCTTTGTAAACCCCTTGGAAACTATTACCGAGAAAGAACTCGGTAACTCCTATCAGTTTATGCAGCGCATCTATAATATTACTATGGACGGTAATTATAACCGAAAATTTAAAAAATGTGATTACTTGTTTCTGCACAACCTTAGTAATATAGGCGTGTTAGAAACCAAAATGCTCGACCGTGCCTTCGAGTACGGATATGAAATAACAATGAAACAATTAACAAATTATGACAGAAATATCTAAAATTCTATTTTTGGTATCCGATAGTTTACTGATACCCGACATTATTATCCTATTAGTGCTTTTTGTACGAGCCCTGCTGTTAGTAGGTAGTTTCTACAATCGTTTTATCACTAAATACAAAAATGATAAGCTGCTCAATGAACCCATACGTACCTTGCAGCCCCACGATGCCGAGAAGCTGAAAAACCTCTTGCCCGAGCGTGACAACTCTCTTTACATCCACTATTTGCGTGATATGCTTCACCACAAACCCGATGAAGCCTATTATGATTATATGATTTCTAACTTCGAAAACGAAGCCGATAAAGATATAGCCACCTCTAAACTATTGGCTAAAGTAGGACCTGTATTGGGGCTTATCGGTACCCTTATAGCTATGAGTCCCGCCTTAGTAGGCTTGTCTACAGGCGATATTTCAAAAATGGCTAACAATATGCAGGTAGTTTTCGCTACCACAGTAGTAGGGTTGGTAATCAGCTTAGTAGGTTTGGTAACCCTACAATTCAAACAACGTTGGTATACCAAAGAAATTAATAATCTGGAGTATGTAAGCCGCGTATTAACCCAACCCGAAAAACTATGAAAAATAACCGACGTATATCCAAACTAAAAGATGAGGATACCGACCCGCTAAGCGTGGTGGTAAACCTCTTTGATGTCGCAATGGTTTTTGCCGTTGCCCTAATGGTATCGATGGTGATAAACCTAAATATGGCCGACTTCTTTTCGGGCGAAGATTTTACAATAGTAAAAAAGAAAGGTGATGATATGGAAATCATCAGCCGTGAAGGAAAAACGATTACAAAGTACAAAACCGTAAAAGATGCCCCTACCGATGCTACTTCGGCTCAGAAAAAAGGAAAACGATTAGGCGTAATGTACGAAACGGAGGACGGACAAACCATACTCTTACAGGATAAAGAGTAAAGATTAACTAAATCTTAACAGCTACTTAGGGCTAAAAATAGTACTTTTGCCGCGTTTAAATAAAAATACTTCAATATATGAAAAAAGTTTTGTTGAGCCTTTTGGCAATAGTTGCCCTTGTGGGTTGTGGCGACAAAAGTGATGATTTACCCACAGTTTATAGCCCCGACGAGGCTAAAGCAGCTGTAAAAAACACTATGGACGGTTTTTACAATTGCTTGAAAAAAGCCAACGATGGCGGTTTTGCTAATGTACTGTTTGACCTTCTAAAAGATAGAAAAGGTGATAATGAAAGCTGGGCTGAATACATAGGCGATGTGTTTTACAACCAATATGACACCCAAATGGCTAATGGCGACTTTAACTACGAAGGTCTTAAGGGTACTTATGCTTGGAACTTTGTGAGTAAGAAATGGGATAAAACAGCCGAATCTAATAACATTACGTGGTTGTTCCCCTCTACTGCCAGCAGTACTACCAACAATGGTAAAGCAGTGCTTGATGGCTACCAAACTAAGTCCTATACAACAAAAAATGAAAAAAAGGAAGTACCTGTTAAAGGGCATATTGTCATTACGATCGATAATACAAAAGTAGCCGAAATGCACCTTAATAATCTTGAGTATAAACCATTCGGTGAAGAATCTTTTACTCCTAGAGCCTTAGATGTTAAAATCTATACCAATCCGTTCACTACTACCTTAAAGCTAAATATGCCTACGGACGATGAGTATGCAGTCGATTTTTCTTTTAGTTCACCCGAAGGCTGTGCTACAGGACTCCGTGCTAAGGTAAAACTTACTACAAATGATCTTAGTACAATCACTTCTATTGAGCAGGCTATTGATAATGTCAGTGCAGTAGTGATGCAAGATGATTTGCAAGTATTGGCACAAGCCGATGTGAAAACCGTTTATAACTCAGGTAAAAAATTAAGTGAGCTTACTACCGAAGAAATAAATACCTATGCCAAAGCCGAAATGTTTAAAAAAGGAGTCAAAATAGCCGATTTACGACACGAAAAAGGAAATAAAGATGAGGTACTAATTTACTTTGTGTTCTCCGATGGTTCAAAAGTAAAAGCCGAAGAGTATATAGGTGATTTTGAAGGAAAAGTAAAAGACATTTTCAAGCGTTTTTATACTAAAAACTAATCAGATGAGAATAAGTATTCTGTTCATATTATTTATTACAAAAAGCATTGCTCTGGCACAACAGAGCAATGCTTTTTTTGCAGCTACCGATAGTTTGAGTACCAATAGCTATAAGCACCAAATAGGTATAGGGCTTTCAAAGTTTGTGAATGCAGCCTTCCCTACCGATAGCAATGCCTTTTTATTGGAATACCGATACCTAAAAACCCCTTCACTTGCCTACCGCATCGCAACCGATTACCGCACCGAAAGCAGTAAAGATAGCTATTATGAGTTCGCCCTAAAAGTAGGAGTTGATAAGAAACTGAAAAACTATAACAAATGGCAGTTTTATTACGGTATCGACCTTTGGGGGCGTTACTTGTATTACGGTAACCGTAAGCAACACTACACCAATGTAGCCCTTAATCCGTTTTTGGGTATATTGTTTCATTTCAGCAAAAACTTTTCAGTAGCTACCGAACCTGGTTTCTTCATCAAATACAATATCCGCCGTGACCGTAAAAGCTTCGACCCCGAGGCACAAGCGCAATGGTTTGAAAGCCGACTCGCTAAAATAGGCGTCATACAGCTAAACTTTCATTTTTAGTACTCCTAAAATAAATAATTTGCAGTTATTTATTTTTATTCAAAATTATTTTGTACTTTTGCAGCCTAAATTATTTATATCCATTTTACAGAAGACAGAACTTTTTACCTTAGTACTGAGATGAAAAAAAAGATTTTAAGTATTGTTGCTGTCCTGCTTGTACTCTTGGCAGGTTATTTTGTGTGGCGTAAGTACATTGCCCCTACACGTATTGCGCTGGTGAACTTCATCAGCTATCAGGCGTCCAATATTGCGCTTTCAAACACCGATAAGTTTATCAAGTTTGAAGAAGTGCCTTTGGACAAACTCGATGAACTCAAGAACTATGATTTTGTGTTGGTATGGGCTATGGGGCTAAAAATTAGCGATGAGCAGCGTAACCAACTTATCGAAGCGGCTAACCGTGTGCCTTTTCACAGCTTTGCCGTTACCAGCCCCGATAACGACATCAGTAGTTTGAGTGAGGTTGAACACAAAAAAGTAGCCGACTACCTAATGAGTGGTAACAAGGCTAACTACCAAAACCTTGCCCGCTATGTGCGCAAATACATCGATGGCAAATGGTTTGCTACCGAACCCGAACCTCCTATTGAACGCAAAGAGAATGTTTACTTCCATTTAGATGATGAGCGTTCATTTGATAGCTTTCAAGAATACGACGAATATATTAAGAAAAATAACTTCTACAAAGAAGGTGCCCCACGCATTGCAATGGTGGCTGGGCTACACGAACCTTTTGGTGGAAATAAAGAACACCTAAACGGCGTTATTACTGCCTTGCAAAAGCAAGGTATGAACGTGTATCCGTTCACAGCACAAGACAAACGCATCGACTTTTTGAACGATATAAAACCCGATGCTATAGTTTATTTCCCTCACGGACAAATGATGATGGGGCAACCCGAACTGTTCACCTCTTGGGCTAAAGAAAACAATGTACCCCTATTCACAGCCTTATCTGTTTTGGCTATGAAAGACAAATGGGAGAAAGACCCTATGGGTATGTCCGGCGGATTTATGGGGCAAACTATCGTAATGCCCGAACTTGATGGAGCTCTTTACCCTTATGTAGTAATAGCCCAAGAACAAAACGAACAAGGCTACTACTTCCTGAACGCTATTGAGAACCGCGCCGAGAAGTTTGCTAAAATTATTCATAACTTCACCGAACTTAAACGCAAAGCCAATACCGAAAAGAAATTGGCTATTGTATACTTCAAAGGGGTAGGGCTTACTCCTGCAGCAGCTCAAGGCTTAGAGGTGGAACCTTCCTTATATCGCTTCTTACATCAGTTGCAAGCCGAAGGCTATAATGTAGGTACCCTGCCCGCTACCCTTGCCGAATTTAATCAGTTGCTTATTAAGCACGCCAATACCTACAGAGCAAGTGCCAAAGGAGATATTGAGAAATTTATTAATACAGGAAATCCTGCCTTAGTGGAAGCGCAAGAGTTGGATAGCTGGATGCAGAAAACCCTTCCGCAAGACCTCTACAATGAGGTATTGGCTAAGAACGGAGCAGTACCTGGCACTTACCTAACTACTACTAAAGAAGGTAAGAACTATTTGGCAGTAGCACAACTCACTTTTGGCAATGTAACTATCCTGCCACAACCCCCTGCCGCTATCAGTACCGACGATGATTTTAAAGTATTGCACGGCGTGCAAGAAATCCCTCCTTATGCCTATATAGGTGCCTACTTATGGGTGCAAAACGGACTTAAAGCCGATGCGCTTATCCACTTTGGTACACACGGTTCCTTAGAATTTACGCCTAACAAACAAGTTGCCCTTTCCGACTATGATTGGGCAGACATAGCAGTGGGTACAATACCTCATTTCTACTATTATAGTATTGGAAATATAGGGGAAGCAATGATGGCTAAGCGTCGTTCGTATGGCAGTATAGTGTCATATCTTACTCCTGCCTTTACCGAAAGTGATATGCGTAACACGTTTAACACCTTAGAAAATACTATTTTATCCTATCAGAAAGCGAAAAATGAAATTGATAAGCAATCTATAGGGCTACACATTAAGAAGTTGGCTGTTGAAATGGGCTTACACCGTGATTTGCGCTTAGATAGTATTGTAACTAAGCCTTATACCGAAGAAGAGATTGACCGCCTTGCTAACTTTGCCGAAGAAATTGCCACTGAGAAAATTAACGGCGAGTATTACATTATGGGTGTACCTTACGTTGCCGATAAAATAAACTCGACTGTATTAGCTATGAGTGCCGACCCTATAGCTTATAGCGTAGCAACCTTAGATAAATATAACGGTAAAGTAACTGAAAAAGAACTTAAGAACAAGATTTTCTTCACGAATCATTACCTAAATCCTGCTAAGGCTTTGGTGAACCAACTATTGGCAGGCAAGCCCGTAACCACCGAACTGGTGTGCAGCTATGCCCACATCACCCCTGAAGCTTTGCAAGAAGCCAAAGAAATAATGGCTAAAGAAGAAGGTAAAGGTATGCCTTATTTCTTACAAAAACAAATGCAAGACCAAGCTACCGCTTCGGCAACGGCTACCAGCACTGCTACTGCTAACACAGCCACTGCTACTCACGCAATGGCACAAACCGCTACCGATACAGCTAAAAAGCCCGATGCCGTTGGCAGACCTACTAAGATTAAAGCACCTGCTAAGAAAGAAGAACGCAAACCCCTTACTAAGGAAGAGTTAGCCGAAATCAATGCTAAAAAAGCTAAGATAGATTACGCACGTGCCTTGATAGATATTGAAAAAACGATTACTAATGTACCGCTTTACAAACAAGCCTTGTTGGAGAGTCCGCAAGCTGAAGAAAAAGCCTTTTTCAACGCACTTAAAGGAGGTTATACCCCACCTTCATCGGGAGGAGATGCGGTAGCGAACCCCAAAGGAGTACCTACAGGGCGTAACCTTTACGGGGTGAATGCCGAAAGTACTCCTTCCAAATTGGCGTGGGACAGAGGGGTGGCTTTAGCCCAAAACGTTATTGAGGAGTACCAGAAAAAACACAATGAATACCCTAAGAAAATAGCTTATACTTTTTGGAGTTCGGAGTTTATTGAAACCGAAGGAGTATCAATAGCACAAGCCCTTTATATGTTAGGGGTAGAACCTGTATGGGATAGCTTTGGGCGTGTAGGCGATGTACGTGTTATCCCTTCGGAAGAGTTAGGCAGACCCCGTATAGACGTTGTGATACAAACCTCTGGTCAGTTTCGTGACTTAGCGGCGTCGCGTTTGTTCTTGCTTAACAAAGCTATACAAATGGTATCGGAATTGCCTAAAGAAGCCTTTGAGAACCAAGTGAGCACAGGTAGCCTAAATATTGAAAAGGAATTGGTAGAAGCTGGTATTCCGCCTAAAGAAGCTCGTGAACTGGCTACCGAACGTATTTTTGGTGGGCTACAAGGGCGTTATGACACAGGTATTAAAGAAATGATTAACGCTGGTGACAAATGGGAAACCAGCAAAGATATAGCCGAAGTGTATATGCACAATATGGGGGCTTTGTACGGCAGTAAAGAGGGGTGGAGCAAGTTCCAAGAAGGAATGTTCCGCGCAGCTATTAAGAATGCCGATGTACTTATACAGCCTCGCCAAAACAACACTTGGGGAGCCCTTAGTCTTGACCACGTGTTCGAGTTTATGGGCGGTATGAATGCGGCTATACGTGAGGTAAATGGCAAAGACCCCGATGCTTACCTTGCCGACTATAGGAACCACAAAAATATGCACGTACAAGAGCTTAAAGAAGCTGTTGGTGTTGAAGCGCGCAGTACTATCTTTAACCCTAAATACATTAAAGAGATGATGAAGGGTAAAGCAAGTAGCGCAGGACAGATAGCCGAGATAGTGACCAATATGCATGGATGGGAAGCTACCCGCCCTGAACTTATTGACGATGCTATGTGGAATGAACTGTACGACACTTACATTGAAGATAAACTGAAATTAGGTGTTACCGATTTCATTAAGGAACAGAACGTAGCAGCCTTGCAAGAAGTAACCGCTGTAATGCTTGAACTTACTCGCAAAGGATTGTGGAAAGCTTCAGAAGCACAAATAAGCAAACTTGCCGACCTGCATACTGACCTTACCGAACAGTTCGGGGTAAGTTCGTCACAATTCTCATCAGAGAATAAGAAGTTACAAGACTACATCAGTCAGAAAGTGAACCCTACTAAGGCGCAAGCCTATCAGCAGCAGCTTACACAAGCTAAGAAAAGCAGTGAGGCGCAAGCCACTCAGCAAGATGCTAAAGTGCTGAAGAAAGAAGAAACTACCGTAGGGGGTACTCAAGAAAAAGTATCACTTAACGCCCTTTGGATAGGGGTAGGGGTGTTAGTAGCCTTTGTAGGATTGGTAATCTTTATCAGAAAAAGAAGAAAAAGCTAAACGTGATTTTTTTTATCTAGATTAACAGAAAAGCCAATGAGCAGTAATGTTCATTGGCTTTTTTTTGGTTTTATAAAAGGGGAAATTTTCGCAATGCGCAAATGGTAGTGGGGAAAATTTGTTTTTCTGCCTTGAATTTAGGGGATAGTGAATAGTGGTTAGTGAATAGTGGTTAGTGAATAGTGGATAGTGGTTAGTGGATAGTGGTTAGTGAATAGTGGTTAGTGAATAGTGGTTAGTGAATAGTGGTTAGTGAATAGTGGTTAGTG
>CAUREJ010000066.1:0-11487 GCA_963523735.1 uncultured Capnocytophaga sp. | reverse complement strand
AGAAAACTATCTTCTACACGGCTCTGTATCACGCGCTTATTCACCCAAATCTCCTAAATGATGTGAATGGCGATTACCCCGAAAGCAAGACTAATAAAATAGGCAAAAACCACGAGCGTTATACGGTATTCTCGCTTTGGGATACTTATAGGAATTACCACCAGCTGCTGACCCTACTCTACCCCGAACAGCAACTGCAAATGGTGCGCACGATGCTCGACATTTATAAAGAAAGCGGGTGGCTGCCTAAGTGGGAGCTTAACTCTACTGAAACCTTTACAATGGTAGGTGATCCTGCCAGCATAGTATTGGCAGATACTTACCTGCGCGGTCTCACCGATTTTGACATACAAACTGCCTATGAGGCGATGCTAAAAGGGGCAAATACGCTTGAAAATAACCCTATACGCCCAGGTGTGAAAGAGTATTGGAAATTGGGTTACCTGAGTGTAGACGGAGGGGTAAGAGGACCTGTATCTACTACCCAAGAGTATAATGTTGCCGACTTTGCCATTGCACAAATCGCTAAAAAATTAGGCAAAAAAGCCGATTACGAGAAGTTTAACAAACAAGCCTATTCGTATAGAAAATTATTTGACAAAGAAACCCATTTATTGCGTCCGCGTCACGCCAATGGCAAGTGGTATGCGCCTTTCAACCCCGAAAGTGGGGCTAATTTTGAAGAGAATGTAGGCTATATCGAAGGCAATGCGTGGCAGTACGTGTATATGGTAACCCACGATGTAAAAGGAATGATTAAGCTAATGGGCGGTGAAAAACCTTTTGAAAAACAACTTGACCATATTTTCGACAGCAAGCAGTACGATATGGCTAACGAACCTGATATTGCTTATCCGTATCTCTATAACTTCCTGAAAGGCAAAGAGTGGAAGACCCAACAGAAGATAGACCAGCTTATCAATGAGTATTTCCAAAACAAACCCGCAGGACTCCCTGGTAATGAAGATACAGGTGTAATGTCGGCTTGGCTTATCTATGGTATGGCAGGTTTTTATCCTATTACTCCTGCCGAGCCTAACTATACCTTTACCTCGCCTAAGTTCAATAAAATCACCTTGAAGCGTGATCCAAAGTACTATCCAGCAGGTGACTTGGTAATAGAAAGTAATGCTTCACCTGAAAATATCTATATCAAAAACATCTATGTAGATGGCAAACCTTACAAGTCGTATTTCATTACCCACGAAGCATTAAAGAATGCGAAGAAAATACGATTTGAGTTAATGAGCAAAGTAGCCAATTAACAAATGAGAAAATGACAAGAAAACTTCACTTAATATCTGCCCTAATAGCAGGGGTATTCATACTGTTGGCAGCTCTTACTGGGGCTATCTTGGCAGGTGAATCAGTATATAATCAAGCTTTGCCTTACAAAAGTCCCGAGTTTGAAAACACAACTCTTGCCCAAACACTTACAGCCCTCAAAGAAAAACAAATAGACGCCTTAAAAATGAGTATCGACCGCAATCACTTTGTAAAGGTCGAAACTACCGAAGGCAAAACACTCTTTATTCATCCTCAGTCGGCAGAGGTTATACAAGGCACCTATGAAACTCCTAAGTTCATACAATGGGTCAAAACCCTTCACCGCTCTCTCTTTCTTGGCAAAACAGGGCGTGTAGTAATGGGGCTTGTTGCTTTGTGCTTTGTATTGATACTCCTCTCAGGTCTTTGGTACATAGCGCGTAAGCAGTTAGGTTGGCAAAACTTCTTCAAAAAGTTGCCTAAAGGCGAGAAGTTTAACAATCATTATCACACAGCGGTAGGGCGTTGGGTACTCATACCACTGCTTATTATCGCCCTTACAGGAGTGTATATGGGGTTAGAAACTGTAGGAATTATCTCTAAATACACCCCAACACATCATTACGATGCCTCTACCTTACCCGATACTCCAGTAGTACCCATAGCCAATATCGAGGCTTTTAACGTACCCTTATCCGAAGTCCGCAAAGTCGATTTCCCTGCCTTTGAAGATGTTGAAGAAGTCTATAAAGTCGATTTCATCAATAAGAATATAGAAGTGAATCAGTTCACTGGTGAAGTGATTAGCTCTTCAGTATCAGCTACAAAAGCCTTGTCGTACTTAGTGCGTACCCTACACATAGGCAAAGGGTATCCTATATGGGCAACGGTATTGTTGCTTTCAGCTTTAGCTGTGTTGTTCTTCATATATACAGGCTTTGCTATTACACTGAAAAAGCAACGCAAAAAGAAACCTATTAATCCATTCTCAAAAGACGATTGTACCTATATCGTTTTAGTAGGTACCGAAGGGGGTACTACCCGTAACTTCGCACGTTTGGTACACGATGAGTTACTCCGTCAGGGCAAAAAATCATTCTTTGCCGAAATGAACCGCTTTACCAACTATCCTCAGATGGAACAGTTGCTCATTTTTACTAGTACTTATGGTGATGGTGATGCCCCTACTACCGCTACTTATTTTACCCAGCTCTTCAAGCAGTATCCTATAGTACAGCCTTTTGGCTATACGGTGGTAGGCTTCGGTTCGCTTACCTACCCGCTCTTCTGTCAGTATGCTCGTGAAGTAGATATGCTATTAGCCAAGTTACCTCACGCCCAAGCTATGACCCCACTGCACACCATTAATGAACAGTCCTTCGAGGCTTTTAACCTTTGGGCTCAAAAATGGTCTGCTTCACAAAACCTTACCCTTCGTCTTTCTGCTGCCGAGCTTACCCGTAAAAAACGCAAATCTATTCCTTTTACAGTTATAGAACGCACCCCAGTAGCCGATGATAATATCTTCTTACTGCGTTTACAGCCTGCTAAAAAAGTAACTTTTACCTCTGGTGATTTGCTCAGCATTACCCCTGCCGACCTCCGTGAACGCCTTTATTCAGTAGCCCAAATGCAGAATGGTGACCTGTTACTCAGTATTAAGCTCATACCTGATGGCCTAGTTACTAACTACTTAAATAGCCTAAAAGAAGGCGACACCCTACAAGGAGCCATCGTCCTTAATGAACATTTCCATTTTCCTAAAGAAGCTCCCGAAGTAGCCTGCATTGCCAACGGTTCGGGTATGGCACCATTCTTAGGAATGATAGCCCATAACACAGCCCAGAAACCCCTTACCTTAGTATGGGGCTGCCGCAATGCCGATGCACTGAAAATATACCAACCGTACACCGATGCTTTTACTGCCGAAGGCAAACTTACTAATTACTGGCAAGCCCTATCTCGTGAAGCCGACCGCTTTTATGTGCAAGACCTTATCAAGCAACACTCCGACTTTTTCGCACAGTTGCTTAGTAGGGGAGGGGTGATAATGATATGCGGCTCATTGGCTATGCTCAAAGCCGTACGTGAAACCCTCGATGAGCTCTGCCGATTCCACCTTCGTCAGCCTCTTAGCTACTATGAACATCAAGGACAACTAAAAACCGATTGTTACTAACCCCCTAATCCTATGACCACACATTCACTCTATATCAACCCTCATACAACGGTAGAAGAAGCAAAACTACTTTTTGAAGCCCACACATTATCACTTTTGCCAGTGTGTGACGGCACTACCTTTATGGGCGTACTCGATAAAATCTTTATTGAGCACGAACCCAATGAATCTCTTGTATCAGATTATCAATACGCCTTCTACCCCTTTTTCGTACTCAATACCGCCACTTGGGACGAGGTAATGGAGGCTTTCTCCGCCTACCAAACCAATATGTTGCCTGTCCTTACCGCCTCCCAACAGTTTGTAGGGTATTATCTCCTATCCGACCTTATTCAGCAGCTTGCCCAAACCCCCTTTATGCAAGAAGCAGGTCGTATACTCATCTTAGAAAAAAGCCTCAACGACTATTCTTTTACCGAAATCAGTCGGATAGTCGAAGAACATCGAGGTCGCCTCTTAGCCCTATACGTTTCTAATTACACCTCAAGCACCGTACATATTACACTTAAGCTCATAGCCGAACCCCTATCCGAAATACTCCAAAGTTTCCGCCGTTACGGATATGGTATTCTTTCCGAAAAAGAAGATGATGATTACCGACAAGAACTCAAGGATATATCACATTATTTTGAAAGATATATCAATATGTAGTCTTTATCCCAATATGTCAAAGAACTGAAGTTTTAAAACTTTTACGCCGCAAAGTTCCGACGCTTTCTTTAAAACTACAAATAACAGTCTCATTTCATACAAATCTGTCAAACAAAAAGTGTCCGAAAAGCTCTATATCAAGCTTTTCGGACACTCTCTTTTTAAATCGTAATCCTCTTAAAAAACTACCAACCTGGGTTCTGAGCCCATTTCCCGTTCTCGTAACGAATATTATTTGGTGGGATAGGCCAAGTAAGTTTATAGAGTTTAGAGTCACCAGCAGGAACGTTTAGCTGATGGTATTGGTCAGCAGGGTCTGATACAATAGCATTAACGTTTTGCGGAGTACCGCGTACTACCCCTAACTCCCAACGCTTAATGTCAGCTATACGGAACCCTTCAAAAGCAAGCTCACGATTGCGCTCATTTTGTATTTCTGTCCACAAATCAGTATAAGTAACGCTACCTATACCGCGTGCCGAACGTAATCTGTCCAAGTAAATCTTAGCATTCGTTTGGTTGCCGTTTTTATAAGCAGCTTCAGCCGCTATAAGGTATAATTCAGCAATGCGGAACACTTTAGGTCTATGTAGGTAAGTAGCCTCATCTTTACTACTGCTCTTCAGCTCATCATTGTCAGGGTACTTATACACCAAGTAAACATTGTCGTATTTAGTACTAGCGTAGTTAGCAAAAAGTTTCTTGATGTACATATTCTTTCTAAGATCAGCATTGTTAAATAAATCCACAAATGATTGGGTCGGAATTAGCTTAGGGTAATAATAAAGTACTTTTTGGGTATAATAGCTTTTTTCTTCACCTAAATACACATCATTACCATTAGGTAATTCAGCCACATTCCCTTTGTCATAGCGCGCGTACAGTCTTGTAATAGTCTCGGCGCTACCATCTTTTTCCCATACGTTTTGCAAGGTAGAAGAAGTAGTCGTTAGCGGGTAAGTCCCTGCCGAAATAAGCTGACTTGCAGTTTGATAAGCACCAGCCCAATCCTTTTTATAAAGTAACACACGCGCTTTAAGGGCAGCTACAGCATCTTTAGAAAAAGTAGCTTTGCCCGCACTTCCTGTGATGTTCGATAGCAGTTGTTCAGCACGTGCTATATCCGCCAAAATAAAATCATAAGTCTCTTTTACCGAACTTCTCGCAGGAAAATCATTAACAGTAGGCTTGTCAAGCAAAGGCAAACCATAAACCGAATTTTCGTCGTAAGCAGGGCAGTAATGAGTAGCCAAGTAAGTGTAATAGTAAGCCCTTGCCAAGTATAGCTCACCCATATTCTGATTAATTTGTTTGGTAGCCGCAGCAGCCCCTTGTGCCGAGATAGGGATAGTAGGAATGCCTTCTAACCCAATATTAATATTCTGAATAGCACCAAAGTAATTTTGCCAGATAGTAGCTATTACTTCGTTTGATGAAGTTAGCAAAGTCCAGTTATGCAATTCAGTAAGCACATCGTTGTTGGACGAACGCCTCGCCAAATTCACAAAATCCGACTGTGCATCAGTAGCGTACATAGCCCTACCGTACACATTACTGCGCAAAGTAGCATACATCCCATTCACCCAAAACTGAGCATCTTGCAAACTCTGGAACGAACTCTTTTGCCCCAACTCTTTATAAGGTTCTTGGTCAAGACTAAAACAAGCGTTTAGCAAGAACGGGAAGCCTATTAAAATAAGTATTTTATATAATTTTTTCATTGATTCGCATTTTAAAAATTAATATCTATCCCTAAGGTAAACTCACGTGAAGGAGGATATCCCCCTGATGAAATCGCACTAATCGATTCCGGATCTGCCCCCTCGTATTTAGTAATCGTAAAGATATTCCTAGCAGTAGTGTACAAGCGTATTCCGTCAAAGAACCCTATTTGGTCAATAACCTCTTTAGGCAAACGATAGCTAAGGCTAATACCCTTCATACGCATAAACGATGCATCTTGTACAACTCGTGAGTCTAAACTATAAACAAAATAGTCCGAATTTATTTTAGGGTGTCTGGTCTCATCACCTTCTTTTTTCCAGTAGTCCAATACCTTGCGGCTCATATTGTACACCCCAAATCTGCCAGGGTTTTCTACTTGTGTCATATCGTTATTTACCACATATCTACCCAATGAGAATGAGAACGACATATCCAAGCTAAAGCTCTTGTAGTTAATATTCCAACCAAAACCTCCGTTCACAGGAGCCTGCATTTTCTTACCAGTAGTTTGTATCAGTTTGCTAACGTCATAAGTAGTCGTAACGTTATTGTCGTCAGTTACTTGCTCCATACGGTCAGTGCCAGGCACATAGTACTCCGTAAGTCCTGTGGTAGGGTTCACCCCTTTCCTAATAACAGCAGCCCATTCCAAAGCACGACCCAATTTATATCCTATACCCGAGTAGCTTGATACATTCGATAGCTTCTCCCCAAAAAGAGAGGTTATTTCCTGCTGGTTGTAATTCACATTAAAATAAGGGCGGATAGTAAAGTCATTAGCAGCATTCCTATACACTACCGATGAGAAAGTGAAATCTATCCCACGGTTGCGCATACCGCCAGCATTATCCATAAACTGCTCTTGTCCTGCCGTAGTATTCATCTCCCTGCTTGAAAGCATATCGTATGTCTCACGGTCATAGTACTCAATGTTAAATGAGGTAGCCCTGTCAATTACAAAATTACCCCCAACAGTCGTTTTCCGTTGCTCTTCCCAGTGCAAATCCGGATTCCCTAAGCGGTAAATACTATACCCCAAATTTTGTTGGTAGTAGCTATTTCCTTCAATAGTAGTCAAGTGATTATAGCTACCCCCACCAGCATTACCCGATAGTCCTGTGCTAAAACGCAAATTCAAGTCAGTAAGCCACTTCACATCCTTTAAGAAATTCTCCTGTTTCAGCTTCCACATCGCGCCCACAGCCCAGAAGTTACCATAATGATTATTCTTCCCAAAAGCCGATGAACCATCACGACGTGCCGAAAGGTCTAAAAAGTACCTATTTCCGTATGAATATTCCAACCTACCAAAATAAGAATTAAAAGTAGTAGTACCCTTATCATCATCTACTGTCCTACTCTTATTCCCGTGTGAAAGAGTCGAAAGCCCGTCCGAAGGCTGTCCTATAGTCCTTAACGTTAATGATTTTGAACTGTTCGATATAGATTCCTGACCTAACAACACATTAAAGCTGTTCTTTAAGTCTTTTCCTAATAAGAAACGATACTCCAACGTGTTAGTAATAGTCTTCCTAAGTGATCTACTGCTGCTAAACGAAGTATAAGGATTTGTAGTGAGCATCGGCGTACGCAGTTTGTAATTCATAAAAGAAGCAAGTTCCTTGCTCTCCGAATCCCCATAACTGTACTGTACACCCCCTTGAGTCTTGAAAATTAAATTCTTAAAAGGCTCAATGCTAATAAAACCCGAAGGCATAAAATCATCACCCACACTTGCCCTTGGGTGCTTATCCGAATAGTATACAGGGTGATAAAAACCCAATGTAGGATTTACAATATTCCCAATAAAATCCTTCCTACTACCATCTTCAAGGGTAGGAGTGTAGAAAGGCAAAGTATTTATACGCGCAGTCGTATCCGTGTTGCCGCCATCGCGCTCGTTATGCCCTGCCGAAAATGACAGACCTGTCTTTAACCACTTAGTAATCTGAGTGTTAATACTACCGTTCAAAGTATAACGGCGGTAATCAGCCGATGGGTTAGTAGTACTTTCCTGTTTAAAATACCCTAACGAAAGATAGTATGAAGTATTATCAGTACCCCCCGAAAGTGAAACGTCAGTACGAGTAACAGGTACAAAATCACGGTAGAAAACCTTATCCCATCTGGTGTTGTACGGATTGTCTTCTAAAATTTTGTTAGCAGCTGTTTCAGCTATTTCACGCGTATTGCCTAACCTACTCATACCAGCAGCTGCAATAATAGCCGACGGATTCTTCTCAAGCCAAAAATCCATATACTCACGCGGAGTCATCATATCCTCAAAGAATTTACGACTCGCATTGGTAAGTGCCGAAAAACCAAGCTGATTGTTAATCGTAATATTAGTACGCTCATTACGGCGTCCCTTTTTAGTAGTGATAAGGATCACCCCATTAGCAGCGCGCGCCCCGTAGATAGAAGTCGAAGCCGCATCTTTCAGTACCGTAATACTCTCAATATCATTAGGGTTGAAATCACTCATCACACTACTGCTAACCGATATACCGTCCATTATAAACAAAGGCTCTTGCGTACCAGTTTTTGATAGCGCCCCTTGGAAGTTGTTATAACCGTGAATAAGAATGTCGCTATTGCTACCAGGTTTACCCGAGCTGCTAGTAACTACCACCCCAGCCAATCTCCCTTGTAACGCATCCGATACACTCGCAACAGGCGCACTGCTAACCTCCTTGCCCTGTACCTGCGATACCTGAGCCACCGTACGGCTCGCAATTTTAGGAGCACCGTAGCCAGTAACAATCATTTCTTCCAATTGTTCAGCCTCTTCGCGCATAACCACATCCAATTTCTTAGTGCTACTGCCAATGCGTTTTTCCACAGGCTGCATACCCAAGAAAGTAAAGTTCAGTACATCACCCACTTTAGTGCGGATAGTAAACTTACCATCCATATCAGTCGAAGCACCCTTCTGAGTGCCTTTAATCAGTACCAAAACCCCGAGTAAAGGTTCCCCTTTGTCGTCTTTTACAGTACCCGAAACCTCTATTTGCTGTGCCGCTACACTTACCGACAACAGCAAGAAGAAAGTCCAAACAAACAAGTTTTTTAAATTCATAATTACATTTTATTATTAAGGGCGCAAAGCTACAAAAAAAAATCAAACAACTATTCACAATTAACAAAACACCCCCTATAATTAACAAAACACCCCCTTTTCTTCTATTCTCATAACATTTTTCTCTCCCTTCCTCATAATATTTCCACACTCCCCCAATTTGCTAATTTCCAAATTTGCTAATTTGCTAATTTAAAAAAAACAGGTAACTAACAGCGCTACACTGTCAGTTACCTGTTCATTTATGAATAGCTAAGCTAGTTATCCAGAGTAAGTATGTACACTCATTTGCGCAGTAGGCAAGTAATTAACGCCAAACCAGCATATCAGTAGTAAGATAAATGAAACCCCTACAATAATAAAACTCTGTAAAGGCTTGCTTTCGCGGTGGTTATATTTGTGGTGCAAGTACACCAAGTATCCCAACCACGTAATGAAAGCCCACGTTTCTTTAGGGTCCCAAGTCCAGTAATGTCCCCAAGCCTCCTTAGCCCAAAGAGCACCAAAAAGAAGACCAAAAGTCAGAAACACATACCCTACTTTTATCAGTTGGTCAATAACAGCAAACGCCGAAACCACCTCTTGACCCTTTTTGTAGCGATAAATGCCGTAAAAAGCCGTTAACGAAGCCATACCAAGCATAGCATAAGCAAAAATATAAACAATCACGTGAGGTACAAACCACACACTTTGCAGGGCAGGCATAAGCGCCTTATTCATCGTGTCAGGGTGCGTATAAGTAAGTATTATAAACACCATTCCCATCACAGCCGAATAGCTCATTATCCATTTATGTCTGTAAAGCAGATAAATAGCATAGCCAATTAAGCCCATAAAAAACGAATACCATATACGCGTTTCAGCCAAAGTACGCAAAGGCGGACGGTCTAAATTTATCCAAAGAGCCACAATAAAGCCCCCAATGGTTAAGGTAGCTGCTAAGTGCGATATAATACTTACCACCCTCAAAGCCTTGCTCTTGCTGTAAATAAGCGTACCCGCAAGCACCCACAAAGCCACTGTTATATAAGTTATCAGATCAAAATAATGCCACATTTCTTTAATTTCAATTAATAATTAGTAATTAATTCTTTCTTTTTACCTCAAAAAGAAAAGCCACACCGCCCAATAACAGCAAGAAAATACCCACATACACCACAGGCAGCCAAGGGTCTGAAATAAGTTCCAGTACACTCAGTTCCGACCAACGTCCCATACGCTCATCATAACTAAGTTGGTAAATACGCCACCCATCTACACTAATAGGGTGGTTCACCTCTATCTTCTCTTCCAAAACTCCCTCTTTACCTTTTTGGTAAATACGCACATCCGACTGGAATTTACGCGCCTCAGGCGGAGCCATCACCAGCGTATGAGTGTCGTCCAAGTGAATCGCACGAGGTGATAACTGAAAGTTCCCTGCCGAAATCCAATCCGTCTTTTTAGTATGCGTCCGAAGGTCTTCCACTATTACCTTAGCAGCGTTAGTAGCACCCCACATCGTATGGTAAGTATAAGTACTATCAGTGTCTGGAATAGCCTTTTCAAGGTATTGTAGCAAAGTAATCTTCCAGTCCAACAAAGTAGCACTTTCCCCTTCTTTTTCTAACATAAAGCCCTGTGGTTTCTCTTTAGGCAAAGCCGTACCACTGGTGTCTATTACAAAAAGTTTATTAGGGTAAATGTCAATGCTGAACTCTTTAAGTTCCAAAGCAATAGGCAGTTCAGCCTGCTTATTGTCGTCAGTAAAAGCACGCCATTCCGGTTTGTCCTTGTAAAGATTCATCTTTAGCCTAACAATATCACCCTGTCCTAACACGCCCGCGAACATAGCAAGCCATAAACCAAAGTGATTTAGTAAGAAAGGAATATTTTTCCGTTCATATACTGCCGAACGTTTCAAGATAGCAAACCAAAGGTTCATCAGTGCCAAAACAAATATAATACCAAAGTACCACGTTTTGGTAAGGTCGTCCAAGCCAAGTTTGCCTATAAAACTACCAGCCACCTCTTCAGCGTTTATCTTAATGCTACCCAAACCAATGGTAAGCACCCCAAGCGTTACAACCGTAACTATAGCAAACGGAGCCGATGAAAATCGGCTTATAAATGCCGACTTTTTAAATATAAAATATATAGCAGTAGTAAGCAATACAAATGCAAAACCACCAATAATATTATAAGGGAAACTAAACCAGCTTTTACTGATGCTCCCTAAAGTAACTTGCAGTACAAAACCTATAATAAGTGATATACACGCTACAAGAATAGCAAAAGGATATTGCTTCATAATTGTTGATAAATAAAAGTAAATAGGGGCGAATAACCATATTCGCCCCTTATAATAAATAGCTTATGTAATTCACACAATAGCCCTACATTTTTCCCTTAAGGGCAGGGAGGCTAAATTATTTTTGTGTTACTAAGCGTCCTTTGTCTTTAGCTTCTTGAATCCATTTAGGAACAACAGTTTCTAAGAATTTTTTCTTAGCAGCTTCCTCTTTTTCTATATCCAAGCCAATTACTTGCTGAGCTTTAGCTTTAGTGCTGATATCAGGCATTACGAAAGCTGTTTTGATGTTTAGTT
>CAUREJ010000065.1:0-11489 GCA_963523735.1 uncultured Capnocytophaga sp. | reverse complement strand
GAAAGCCCCCAGTAGGGTACATAGCCCAACTTAAACTGCGCTCCACACAAAGTAGGCGCAACCTTGAAGACTTCGGTAATAGTTACTAACTCATTACCCGCAAAACCAGCCGCTTTAGTAAGACTGTAGAGCGGTTTGCCTGCATTGTGAAAGCCTGTAGGTACGGTACCTACTTGTGCTAAAGTAACCCCTGTAGGCGGTGTAAAGCTCACGGTGGTAACCCCCGCAGGGTAATCTATAGAAAAATAGATAGTACGCGCCGCCCCTACCCCTGTATTGCGAATACTAAAGGTAGTAGTATTTACCCCTATTTGGGCAGCATTTATTGCCGTAACCCCTTGCACAGTTACCACTGGTCGTATTACCTTATATTGGTTAGAGTATTTTTCGGCATCTGGTTCACCAGTAACTTCTGCCTTTACCTTATCGGTAAGTTCTGCTCCTCCTATAGCAGTAGTTGCTGCTCTGGTAAGCTTACGTTTGATAGTAAAAACAACCTCTGTGTAGGGAGTACCCTTTAAGGTAAACACAGGAGCTCCCGCAGGGCTCCCTGCCACTTGGGTTGCTGAAGTAGCATTTGCGCCTAGAACTATAGAACCTGGCACGTACTCAATACCCGTAGGCAAGGTAACAGTTACCTTAGCAGTGTTTTTAGCCGGAGGTAACTTTATCTTAATAGTAAGTGTACCAATTTCAAAATTGGTATTGTTAGCAAAGTGCACTTCCGTCTCAGCTATAACACTATTTACAGCTACTTGTCCTACAACATTAGCTGAAAACAATAAAGCCAAAAAAGTGAGTAAACTTGTAAAAGTTTTTTGTAATTTATTCATAATCAAAATATTTCCTTATTGAAAGTGAGTATATAATAAATGTGTAAGTTGTGTAATCGGGGGCAAAAGTACAAAATAATTTACAAATGAGCAAATTTGAAAATTTGAAAATTCGGAAATGAATATTGCGGTGAAACGCGCAAAAAATGTGCCAAAATAGGGAAATGAGGAAATTTGGAAATGAGAAAATAGGAAGAAAAGGTATTTTTCTGCTTTTGAGGTGAAAAATAGAAAAATATACTATTTTTAGGCAGTTTGGCAGAAAAGGGAAGTTCAGTAATAGACAGCTCATCCTTCGCTTATAGTTCGCTCATCCTTCACTCATCCTTCGCTGAAGGCTTAAACAGAAAAAATTTCTGTTTTGGGTACGGTGAATTTTCGCCCCTCTTTCGCCCTGCTCATTTGCTAATTTGCTAATTCCCTCATTTGCTAATTCTCTTTTTTTATGTTAAAAATTTGGTAGTTCAAAAAAAATGTTGTACTTTTGGTGCGAAAATCAACCCTTAGTATTTTTTAAGAACTAAATTATCTTGATATGAAAAAGTTGTATATTTTTTGTATGTTAGCACTCCTCATTATAGCGGGGTGCAAAAAGGACAAAAACTTCAACAGTAATCCGTTGGAGTTTAAAGAGTATATCTCTGGCTATACTTCAGGGCTTATATCGGCTCGTTCAGGCTTTAATATCCTGCTGAACAAACCTATCGAGCAGGATAAAATAGACAAAATTAACGACCTGAACCTTTTCGAAATATCTCCTAAAGTAAGCGGTAAGGTGGTATGCGTGAACGCTACTCAGGTGGCTTTCGTTCCCGAAAACCCTCTGGAACAAAATACCGAATACCGCATTTCTTTCGCCTTGAAAAAACTATTCGAGGTTGATAAAAGTAATCTTAACCACTTTAACTTCACGGTTAAGACTATGCAACAGGCTTTCCGTATCGCGGCTTCCGACCTCCAGTCGTACAACCAAGATATGTACTTCCTTAACGCCGAACTATTGGCTAATGACCAAATAGACTACGATACCGCTAAAAACATTTTCAAAGCTACCGTCGATGGCAAAAAAGTAGGCGTTAAATTCCAATCACAAGGTACTAATAACAAATTCGTTATCTTGTTCGATAGTATTCCGCGTATTGATAAAGACCAAACTTTGGAAGTAAAATGGGATACTAACGCGGCTGTCAAAGAAAACCTTATCCCTTTCAGCTTTAATATCCCTCAGAAAGGTGTTTTCAAACCTCTGTTTGTTCAAAACAACGGCAGTAGCCAAGAGGTTTTTATTAACTTCTCCGACCCTCTGAACAAAAATCAGGACTTTGACGGACTAGTTACCCTTAGCGGCACTAATACGCAGCTAAAATACAGCGTAAATGGAAACGTTTTAAAAGTGTTCCGCGAGGAGAAAAAAGAAGGTGAGTACACCCTAAGCATAAGAGAAGGTATTAAAAGTGTGTACGGGCATTCACTTAACTCCGATTACGAGTTCAATATTACTTTTAATCAGCAACAACCCGACTTCCGTTTCTTAAAAAGCGGTACACTACTGCCCAGCTCCGAAAATCTAAAAATTAACTTCCAAGCTATCAACCTCAGGGCTGTAAATGTTACAGTATACCGCATTTATGAAAATAATATCTTGCAATTCTTACAAGAAAACGACCTTAATGGCGGTTACTATATCCGCCGTGTAGCACGCCCTGTGGCTCGTAAAGTACTTAAACTTACCGATGGGGCTCTGTACCCCTTGAACGATTGGAATACTTATTCGTTAGATTTGGCTTCGGTTATCACCCCCGAACCTGGTGCTATCTACCGCGTTGAATTGGGTATGACCAAAAACTACTCATTGTACACCTGCGGCACTAAAAACAACGACCCTCTCGACCTTTCATTTGAAGAAAAATCATTGGACGATGACGAGGAAACAAGTAACGAGTACTACGAAGAAGAGTACTATGATTATGAAGAATCGGAAGACCCTTGTAACGACTACTATTACTACGGGCGTACTATCAGCACCAACGTACTGGCTACCGACCTTGGCGTAATAGTGAAAAAAGGACAAACTAACACCTATACTATTATAGTGAATAACCTCCTCACTACCGAACCTGTAAAAGGGGCTACTGTCGAAGTGTTTAACTACCAACAACAGAAAATACAAGAAGGCAAAACCGATGGTGATGGCTTGCTTACTCTTAACATTAGCAGTGCTGCCTACTTTGCTAAAGTGCAAAAAGACAACTATACTACTTATGTAAAGATGGATCAGTACGGCTCACAATCGGTAAGTAAATACGATGTAGACGGCTTGCGCCTTCAAAAGGGACTGAATGGCTTTATCTATACCGAACGCGGAGTTTGGCGTCCTGGTGATAGTATATACGTAGGTTTTGTACTTAATGACTTTGCCCAAAAGAACCCCGAGAAACTACCTATCAAACTGCGCTTTACCGACCCTTATGGCAAGGTAATAGCCGAACGTATGCAAAGTAGTAGCCCTAATAACCACTACACCTTCGCCCTTAAAACCAATGCCGATGCTCCTACCGGTGCTTGGAATGTGAGCATTAGCGCAGGGGCTGCTAGCTTTAGCAAACGTATCAAAATTGAAACTATCAAACCTAACCGTTTGAAAATAGATAACAGCTTGGACGGCAAGCTCATAGGCTCGGCTGGTAGCAATGCCAACCTTAAAGTAGAATGGCTACAAGGTACTCCTGCTGGTAATACAGAGGTAAGTGTGAATGCTAAATTCTTACCTACCACTACTACCTTTAAAGGCTATGACAAGTATATTTTCGATAATCAAGCTTTTAGCTTTGAAAGTGACGAAGTAAACGTTTTTGAAGGACGTACCAATTCCGAAGGAAATGTAAGTTTCTTCTTCCAAACCAAAAACCTACAAGCTCCTGGTATGCTAAAAGTAAACCTCCTTACCCAAGCCAATGAAACCGGAGGTGATTTTAGTACCGATGTAGCTTCGGCTTCCTTCTCGCCTTATGATGAGTACGTAGGCTTGCAAATGCCTGAAGAAAATAAATACGGCTACTTTAGCACTGGTGAAAACCAAAACTTTAGGGTAGTAGTAGTTTCTGAAAACGGCAAACCTTTGGCTAATAAAGAGGTTACAGCTACTATTTACCGCGTAGGCTGGAGCTGGTGGTGGGACGCTACTAACCAAAATATCTCTACCTATAGCAGTAGTAAAAGTAATGGGGTGTACGCCGTACAAAACCTCACTACCGATGCCAATGGTAAAGCTCACTTTACCCTTAACATACCCGATAATGATTGGGGCAGATACTTCATCTTGCTTACTAATGACGATAGCGGACACAAATGTGGTACTACGGCTTATTTCGATTGGGGTAGCTGGTCGGGCAAAGCGCGCAAAGGTGAAGGCTCCGAAGCGGTAATGCTTACTTTAGGAACCGACAAAAAAGAATATAACGTAGGTGATAACGCCATCGTTTCATTCCCTTCAGATAAAGGCGGACGTGCCCTCATTTCGGTTGAAAACGGTAACGATGTAATCACTACTCACTGGGTTGAAACAGCAGCGGGCGAAACTACCTATAAAGTGCCTATCACCGATAAGATGACGCCTAACGTGTACTTCTACGTTACGCTGTTACAACCTCATAGCAATACAGCTAACGATGCCCCTATACGCCTTTACGGAGTAACTCCTGTAAATGTGGTTGATAAAAATACAGAGCTTAATCCTGTAATACAAGCCCCCGAAAAGTTTGTACCTCAAAAACAAGCTACTATAAAAGTAAGTGAAAAAGACGGCAAACCTATGACCTATACCCTTGCTATAGTGGAAGATGGCTTGCTGAACCTCACCCGATTCCGTACCCCTAACCCTCATAATGTATTCTTTAGCAAAACGGCTTTAGGAGTAAAAACGTGGGATGTGTACGACAACGTAATAGGTGCATACGGTGGAACTATTAACCAAGCCTTTAGCATTGGGGGTGACGAGGATTTAGGAGGTGCCGAAGCCCAAAAAGCGAACCGCTTTAAACCTTTTGTAATCTTTAAAGGTCCTTTTGAACTGAAAAAAGGCGGTAGCAACACCCATACCGTGCAAATACCTAACTATATGGGTTCGGCACGTGTAATGGTAGTAGCCAGCAATGTCGAGAAAAACGCTTATGGCTTTGCCGAAAAGAAAAATGTACCGGTTATAAGCCCTGTTTCATTGCTTGGTTCTTTGCCTCGTAAAGCAGTACCTGGTGAAACTATCGTGTTACCTGTAACGGTTTTTGCTATGGAAAAACAAGTGAAAAACGTATCGGTAAGCGTTGAAACAAATAACTCGTTCAAAGTAGTAGGTAACAGAAGTCAGCAGTTGCACTTTGATACTACCGGTGAAAAAATGGCTTATTTTGAATTGGAAACTACCCAACAAGTAGGTATAGGTAAAGTTAAACTAACGGCTACCGCTGGGAATGAAAAAGCTACTTACGAAGTTGAAATGGATATATATAACCCTAACCCTATGACCTATGTAGTGGAAAACGAAGTGCTTTCGGCAGGTAAATCGGCTAATATGAACGCTTCGGTGTTAGGTAATAAGGCTAAAACAGTGTTGGAAATATCCAGCTTCCCTGGGGTAAACCTAAGCAGCCGCTTAAGCTACCTAATAGGCTACCCTCACGGTTGTGCCGAGCAAGTAACCTCAGGTGCTTTCCCTCAGCTTTTCCTATCCGACTTTGTAAATCTTAGCAAAGAAAAAGCCGATGAAACCAACCGCAATGTAACAGCCGCTATTAGCAAATTACACGAAAACCAACTTAGCAATGGTGGCTTTACTTACTGGAAGGGAGGTAAATACGCCGATAACTGGGTAACCTCCTATATAGGTCAATTCTATATCGAAGCCGAGAAAAAAGGGTATGTACTGCCTCCTAACAGCAAACAAAAATGGTTAGACTTCCAAAATACCGAAGCACGCCAATGGCGTTTCCAAGGAGAGTATCAAAACGATTTACCTCAAGCTTACCGCTTGTACACTTTGGCTTTGGCTGGCAACCCTAATATGGGAGCTATGAACCGCCTTCGTGAGCTGAAAGATATTACTCCTAATGCTAAACGCGTGCTGGCTGCTGCCTACGCCCTTGCCGGACAAAAACAAACGGCTGCTAAGCTGTTCCAAACAACCTCATTGGACGATGATAGCGGTTACTATTACGGCTCTACCTTGCGTAATAAGGCTATGGCTATGGAAACTGCCTTGCTTATAGGTAACAAACAAGATGCTGCCCGCTGGGCTTTGGAAATAGCCGAAAAACTATCCTCAGATGATTGGTTAAGCACCCAAACCACCGCCTACGCCCTCTACGCTATGGCTAAATACGTGGCAGTGAACAAAAGTGGCAAGAGCTTTACAGCAAGCTATACCCTAAATGGTAAGACCGAAAATATCAATTCCGACGAACCTATGATACAAATACCTCTTACGGTGAATGGTAAAAGTACTGTACAGCTGAAAAACACTTCCGGACAAACCCTCTACGCTCGCCTCATAAGCAGTGGTGTATTGCCCGTTGGGAAAGAGTTATCTATGGAAAATGGAGTGGCTATTAACACTACTTTCCGCGATGCTAACGGACAAAGTATTGACGTGAGCTCTTTGCGCCAAAGCACCGAATTTGTAGCCGTAATACAGCTTACCAACCTCACTAACGAAGGGGTAGATAACATTGCGCTTACACAAATTATCCCTTCAGGCTGGGAGATTATCAATACACGTTTCACCGACTATGGTGACGAAAGTGAAAACGCTAATATCGATTATGCCGATTTCCGTGATGACCGTGCTAATTATTACTTATCACTTGCGGCTAACCAAAGCAAAACTATCCGCTTAAAGCTTAACGCATCGTATGCCGGTAAGTATTACCTACCCGGAACTTATGCCGAAGCAATGTATAACAACCGTTATAACACCCGTACTAACGGTAAATGGGTGGAAGTAGTGAAAAAATAATTAAACACTAATTCACTGAAAATGAACAATGTAAAAATAAAAGTGAAAAAAAGTTGAAATTTTTTCACCTAAAAATTTGCAGGTTTCAAAATTTGTCGTACCTTTGCACCGCAATTAAGGAAAGACACTCCTCCTTAGCTCAGTTGGTTAGAGCATCTGACTGTTAATCAGAGGGTCACTGGTTCAAGTCCAGTAGGGGGAGCAAAAGAAAAGGCTTTACAATATGTAAAGCCTTTTTTGTTGTTATTAATTTGTATGTATACTCATTATTTATTACTTTTGCACCCTAAAAAATTGTATTATGGATTTTCTAAAATTAGCGCAAACACGCTACACTACTAAAAAATACAGCGGCAAACAAATTCCTGAAGCCGAAATCGCTAAGTTAAAAGAAATATTGCACTTAGCCCCCTCATCTATCAACTCTCAGCCTTGGCAGTTCGTTTTTGTAGAAGATAATGCTACCAAAGAAGCTTTTGCCAAAGTATCAATGATGAATGAAGAGAAGATAAAAAAAGCAAGCCACTTAGTTATCTTTATGGCTAATAGTGATTTGCCTTTCTTTGAAGAAAAATTACAAAGGGCTACTAACCCTTATGCCATCGACTTTTACCAACAACGCCTTAAAGTAAAAGGCGATGTGGCTTTGTACTCGTGGATAAATAACCAAGTGTATATCGCCTTAGGATTCTTCTTAAGTGCTTGCGCTGCTATGGGTATTGATAGCACCCCTATGGAAGGTATCCTAACTACCGAATATGACAAGATTTTGGCTGATAAGCACTACACTACGCTATTTGCAGTAGCTATAGGTTATCGTGATGAGGAAGATACTAACCAACTGCACTTAAAGCCTAAAACACGCCTTGCCAAAGAAGAGGTTATAAAAGAGTTTTCTTTATAAAAAAAGAGGTCAGAAACAGTGAATTTCTGACCTCTTTTTTTATTTTTTACTCCTTATAACACTTAGGGTTTGCTGCGTAATCCCAAGTAAGGAAGCTATATGCCCCAAAGGAGCCCTAAGCAGTATTTGAGGATAGTTCTGCATCAGTAAATCGTATCGTTCTTGAGCTGTTTGAAATTTTAGTGTGTAAAGCCTCTCGGAAAGAGATTTAATACCCGATACTAACAGGAACCGCATTAAGCGTTCAAGCTCTTGGTGTTCATCTACTATCTGTTCCACTTCACGAAAGCTTGCTACCCATATAACACCATCTTCCAAAGCCTCTAAAAAATAAGGTGAAGATTGTGAAAAGTAAATATTTTCAACCGGAAAGTAAAAAGTCTCTTCTACAAAAAAGTTATGCGTAATATCTTTCTTGTTTTTCTCATAAAAACAGCGGAGCAGCCCTTGTTCTACATAAAATAGCTTTTCACTTTGGTTGCCTGCCTTAAGCAGCATATCGTACTTCTTTACTTCTTGCCGCTCAAAAAGGTGGTTTACTAACTTTTCAAGTGTTTTTATAGGGATATTAGTTTGGGTATGTAGGTACTCGGCTATTTGCATCAGATTATTGCATATTTTTAGCCTCAATACTAAGCGTTGCGTGAGGAACTGCCATTAATCTGCGCTTATCAATAAGTTTACCTGTTACACGGCACACCCCATAAGTTTTGTTCTCAATGCGAATAAGTGCGTTTTTAAGGTCACGGATAAACTTTTCTTGTCTGATAGCTAAAGCAGTATTTTCTTCCTTACTTGTTACCTTTGAGCCTTCTTCAAAAGCCTTAAAAGTAGGAGCAGTATCATCAGTACCATTGCTAGCGCTATTCATATATGAACTCCTAATAAGCTCAAGGTCTGTTTGTGCTTTCTTAATTTTTTCTTCAATAAGCGCTTTAAATTCTTCTAATTCCTTATCGGAATATCTTACTCTGATATTTTCTTCCATAGTTATTTGTTTGTTATTAGTTGCTAATTATCTGTACTATTTTATTTTGGGGCGTAAAAATACGATATTTTTTTTAATTACCAAAATTTTGTGTGTAAAAGTTTGTTTTTTTTATTCAAATGGTATAATAATTTAAACTGCCAAATTTAATTGCTCATTGTTTGTTGCTAATTAAGAAAAAAAACGTACCTTTGCATTTCAGAAAAAAACTAAGAGAATCGTTCTGTTGTTATGATGATTGATAAAATTAAAGAACATATTGCTAAGATTGAGGGATTTACAGCCAAAACTAAGGAAGAGCTGGAACAATTCCGCATCCAGTACCTCGGTAAAAAAGGCGTACTGAACGACTTTTTTGCAGCCTTTAAAGAAGTACCTAATGAGGATAAAAAGATCTTCGGACAGGTGGTTAATGAACTAAAAAATAAAGCTGAAGCTAAAGTACAAGAGTGGCGTGACTGCTTGGAAGAACGCTCGGAAAGGAAAGGTATTTACGCCGACCTAAGTAGGCCTGCCTCCCCTACCCCTATTGGCGCTCGTCACCCTATTTCATTAGTAAAAAACGAAATTGTGAACATCTTTGCTAATATAGGTTTTGATGTTTCCGACGGGCCCGAAATGGAAGACGATTGGCATAACTTTACAGCTCTGAACCTACCCGAATATCACCCTGCAAGAGATATGCAGGATACTTTCTTTATCCAAACAAACCCCGATATACTACTGCGTACTCACACCAGCTCGGTACAAATACGCTATATGGAAAATCATCAGCCGCCTATACGAACTATTTCACCAGGACGCGTTTTCCGAAACGAAGCTATTTCAGCTCGCTCTCACTGCCTTTTCCATCAGGTAGAAGGTTTGTATATTGATAAAAACGTATCCTTTGCCGATCTCAAACAAACTCTTTTGTATTTCACTAAAGAAATGTTTGGCAAATCACGTATTCGCTTACGCCCTTCCTACTTCCCCTTTACTGAACCCAGTGCCGAAGTCGATATCTACTGGGGGCTAAACAATGAGGTAGATTACCGCATTACCAAAGGTACCGGCTGGCTTGAAATTATGGGCTGTGGTATGACCGACCCTAACGTGCTTAAAAACTGTGGCATCGATAGTGATGTATACAGTGGTTTTGCCTTCGGTATGGGGGTTGAGCGCATCGCAATGCTATTGTACCAAGTAGGCGATATCCGTATGTTCTATGAAAATGATATACGTTTCTTAGAGCAGTTTAAATCTGCACTTTAAAATACATAACAAGTAAGAATGCTTGAAGTAAAGAATATTACGTTTGCTTATGAAAAAGCTCCCATTGTGCGCAACATTTCATTTGAGTTGCCTCAAGGTGAGCTTTTATCATTAATGGGTGAAAGCGGTTGCGGAAAAAGCACCCTTCTGAAGGCTATCTATGGTCTCATCGACCTGCAAGAAGGTGAAGTGCGCTTTCATAATCACAAAGTATGGGGACCTGCTCATCAGTTAGTGCCAGGACATAGCACTATGAAGTACCTTGCTCAAGATTTTGGATTAGGCCCCTATCACACGGTAGCCGAAAATGTTGGTAAATTCATTTCTAACCTTGATCTGGAGTATAAAAAGAATCGTGTAACCGAACTCCTTTCCTTAGTAGGTATGGAGCGCTTTGCGGCTGTAAAAGCTCTGAATCTTAGCGGAGGTGAAAAACAACGTGTAGCACTGGCTATGGCTTTAGCACAAGAGCCTCAATTACTGCTGTTAGATGAGCCTTTTAGCCAAGTAGATAACTTTAGAAAAAACGACCTACAACGCACCCTTTTTGGCTATCTGAAAGAGCAAGGAATTAGCTGTATCGTAGCTACTCACGATGGGCGTGATGCGCTCGCTTTTTCAAACAAAACACTCATTATGCGTGCTGGTGAACTACTCCATTTTGGTGATACACTCTCTATTTACTCCCAAGACACCGATTTTTATACGGCTACTCTCTTTGGCGAAGTGAGTTGGCACAAAAACAAGCTTCTTAAGCCGCATCAAATTAGCATAGCCCCTACCCCAACCGATTGGCAAGTGATTGTAAAGCAAAATTACTTTCAAGGTTCACATTACCTTATTGAAGCTACTTCGGATGAGGGTATAGTTTTCTTCTGTCATTCGGCAACTATTGAAAAAGGCACCAAAATAGCCCTACAAGCTCAAAAATAGAGTTTTACTTAATTACCCTTACTCCTCTTTTCAAGAGGCAAAATAAAGGCAAATAACGCAGATTTGACACTTATATATACCAACAAAAAAGAGCTCCTTAACTAATAAGTTAAGGAGCTCTTTTTTGTTGGTCTACTAGGACTCGAACCTAGAATAACAGAACCAAAATCTGCTGTGTTACCATTACACCATAGACCAATCATATCTCATTTTTGCGGTGCAAAGGTACTACTATTTTTTGAATCTGCAAATTTTTTATGAACTTTTTTTGCTTAAAATATTATATTTTTTACCAAACCACTCATTATTAACAAGTTACAAGTTGCTTTTTTTTCATTATCTTTGGTAATTTGCTCTAAAATCTGTAGTAATAAAGGGCTATAAGTGATAAAAGTATTACTAAAAAGTAGGCATTGCGGGATCTGTAGCAAGAGTAAGTAGTTAGTTGGAGGCTATGGTTTTATAAGGTTTTTAAAAGCAAACCATAGTAAAAACTACAGCTGAATTGTATAAACAAAAAAAGAGCAACTCATTTCTGAATTGCTCTTTTTATAAGAAGGCGGCGACATA
>CAUREJ010000064.1:0-11520 GCA_963523735.1 uncultured Capnocytophaga sp. | reverse complement strand
GGTTAGTGAATAGTGGTTAGTGAATAGTGGTTAGTGAATAGTGGTTAGTGAATAGGGGTGAGAAAATTAGCAAATGGGGAAATTAGCAAATGAGAAAATGCGGAAAATGCAATGTTTTTGGGTTTTTGTTGCGAATAACGCAAAGTGAGGGGACGGTTTTTATACGCTTGATATTCAGTGGTATAACGCTTATCCTTCGCTCACCCTTCGCTCACCCTTCGCTCTGCCTTCGCTCAGCCTTCGTTACGGCTATAAGATGCTTGGGGCAGTGTTGGCGGTGTAATAGATTGATTGTTAAGGAAGTATGTTTTTTGGATAAAGAGGGGAGCGGTGGTGGTGATTTTTGCATTATTCGCAATAAAAATGAGGAAATTAGCAAATGAGACTAGAAGAGCAGCTAAAGCTGCTGGATTTTCACAGAGCAGAATGTAAAAGGTTTAAATGCGAACGCCGTGTACGGATAACGACTATTTTTTGTCAATTGATAATTGTTTTGTACATTTGCCCCCAGTTTCCTTACACCTAAGCTCGGGTGTGAGACTTGAAAATTAAAACCATAACCCTATCGTGAAAAGAAAAAAACTGAAAACTATGTTGCTCCTCATAATAGCACTTGCTGCCGTAGCTGGGGCTATACTCTTCTTTTTCAGCCGAAAAGCAGATGATTATACCGAGGTGACTCCGACCCAAGAGCAGGGAAGCGGTTATGTAGGTTCGGCTTCGTGCAAGCAGTGTCACGCCAAAGAATACAATGAATGGACTGCTTCCGACCACTACAAGGCAATGCAGGTGGCTAATGAACAAACGGTGTTAGGCAACTTTGACAACGCTACTTTCACTGCTGATGGCATAACTTCACGTTTCTTCCGAAAAGGCGATAAATATTACATCAACACACAGAATGAAAAAGGGGCATATCAGGACTATGAAGTGCTCTACACTTTTGGTTATTACCCTTTACAACAGTACATTACCGATTTTCCGGACGGCAAAAAGCAAGTTTTTAGGCAAAGCTGGGACAGCCGTGAACACAAGTGGTTTCATCAGTACGCGGGTGAGGTTATTGCTCCTGATGACTATCTGCACTGGACACAGTCCGGACAGAACTGGAACCTGATGTGCGCCTCCTGTCACAGTACGAATTTGCAGAAAAACCTTGACCCTTACACTGACTCATACCACACTACTTATGATGAGCTAACGGTAGGGTGTGAAGCCTGTCACGGAGGGGCTAAAGCGCATACCGAAAGCGGTGGCAAACAGCCTACTTGGTCTTTGCAAACGCAGCAACAGGAACTGAACGCTTGTATGCCTTGCCATACCCGTAGGGGCGAGGTAACGCAGCACCATAGTATGCCGTTGGAGGTAATGGACGAATATATACCCGAAGTGCCTGTGACCGACCTTTATTTTGCCGACGGACAGGTAATGGGCGAAAACTACAAATATTCATCGTTTTTGCAAAGCAAGATGTACCACAATGAGGTGCGTTGTACTTCGTGTCACTCGCCTCACACAGGTAAGTTAAAGGCAGCAGGCAGCAAGGTGTGTATGCAATGCCACGAGCCTACATACGCTACGGCACAGCATACCTTTCACCAAGGGAATGAAGCCGAAACCGACTGCCGTGTTTGCCATCTGCCTACCCGAACCTATATGGGGAACGATGTGCGTCACGACCATAACTTTGCAGTGCCTCGTCCCGACCTTTCGGCACAATACGGAACGCCCAACGCCTGCAACGCTTGTCACACGAACCAAACAGCAGCGTGGGCAGCTAAGGCTGTACAACAATGGTATGGCAAGGAGCGCGCCCCACACTTTGCCGAGAACCTGATAAAAGGAAGTTTGCAGCAGGGCGAAAAGAGTATCACTGCCCTTAGCAGCTTGTTAAGTGAAAAAACTACCCCTGACATAGTGCGTGCCGCAGCCTTGCATTATCTTGGTAATATTCCTTCGGAAACCTCTTTTGCGCTCATAAAGAAAGAACTTACCGCCACCGACCCTCAAACGCGTTATAGGGCAGTAGTGGCTATAGCCGATTATCCGCTACAAGGCTATGAACGCGAGTTAGTCCTCCTGCTTACCGACAAAGTAAAGGCGGTGCGTATGGTGGCTGCCAATGCGCTCCTTACTCATAAAACGCTACAAGAGTGCAACCTATACAACGGATTTGAACAAGCTCATAACGAGTACAAAACTTTTGTGCTTTCACAAGCCGATTTTCCGCTGGGCAGTGCTACGGCAGGTGATTATTTTGTAAAGGTGAACGATACCGATAACGCTATCCGCTTTTACGAACGCGCCCTTAGTAAGGATAAGCACCTAAACTACATCCGCCTGAACCTCGCTACCCTTTACAACAGCAAGGCAGCCAACCAAAAGGCAGAAGCGGTATTAAAAGAAGCCTTAGCCTACGAGCCTAAAAATGCGCAAATACTCTACTTTTTGGCATTGCTATACAGTGAGCAACAGCGTTATAACGATGCTAAAACCGCCTTTGAGCAGGCTATGAAGTTAGGAATGAACGATGAAAACATTAAACGCAATTATCAAAACCTGTTACTCATACTTGCTAATTCAAAAAAATAGTGTAACTTTGCGGAGAAAAATACTTGTTAAAATATGAATGGACGTATATTTTTTGAATACGCTTATTTGGTAATAGCCGTTTACTGTGGCTATGAAGCTTATAACTTGTGGAATGTGCCACAATCAAAAGTTTATATGTATGTTATTTTTGGCATACTATCTTTAGGAATGTTTATTTTCAGACGTTATATACGCATTAAAAACGAACGTTAATGGTTGATTTTATAGGATATGCAGCATCTGTATTTGTGGTGCTTAGTTTCGTGATAAAAGATAATTTGGTGTACATAAGGCTTACTAATATGATAGGCTGTGTGCTTTTTGTAATATACGGAAGTTATATTAACAGCATTCCGATAATTTTACCCAATGCTTTTTTGGTAATTGTACAGCTTACCTACTTGTACAAAGCGCGTAAAGGTAGTGCGAAAAACGCTGATAATGAAACAGTTAAAAATTGATGTTATAATTATTTGTTAAAAAAATTGTTTTTTAGCAAAATACATTCTATTTTTGCACCGAATATTATAGTGTTCGTTACCGATGAGTAATATAAGTCAATTAACAGACTTGATTGAAGAAAAGGTGCTAAAACTGCAAGACAAATTAGCGAATTTGGCAGCTGAAAATAAGGCACTCAAACAAGCTGTTGCTAAGTTGCATACTGAAAAAGAAGCTACTGAAACTGCCTTAAATGAACTCAAAAAGCAAAATGATGCTTTGAAAGTAGCGAACCGAATATTAGGCAGTAAAGAACATACAACAGAAACTAAACTAAAAATAAATGCATTAATTAGAGAAATTGATGCGTGTATATTGCAACTATCAAAATAATACTGATGGAGAAGGAACTTTTGAAAATAAAGCTATCGGTGGCAGATAGGCTCTATCCGCTTTCAACAGAACCTGAACAAGAAGAAAGTTTTAGATTGGCTGCAAAAAAAATAGGGGAAATGATTCAGAGCTTTGAAGAGCATTATGACCTGCGCGATAAGCAAGATGCCTTGGCTATGTGTGCTATAGTATTAGCACGACAAGCGGCTCAGGAAAAAATTGATGACGACAAAGAAGACCAAGCCCTGAAACAAAAGTTAGAAAATATCTACAATCTTTTAGACAAAACAGTTTGAAAGAGAACAAGTTCTTATACATACAAAAAAAATTACTGCCTATATTGATTGCTCTTTCGGTAAACTCAACATTAACATTAAAAAAAAGGGTGAGTTTGGAGTGGCTAAAGCGCGCCGTCATTGTTACGGATACTTGCCCCACTCAGTATCCCTAAACCTGTTTCATAGAGTTTTACGTGAAACAACCTAATCAATATAGGCTTTTTTTTATATATCAAATTTTTATTATTATCAACAACAAGATGAGTAGTACAAGTATTATAGTAATCATTGCCGTTTTTATTATTGCCCTTGTTATAGGGTTTGCTATCGCCAAAGTGCTGGAGAAAAAGAATGCCTCTAAAATCATTCTCAACGCCCAAAACGAAGCTGATATAGTGCTTAAAAACGCCAAAAATGAAGCTGAAAACATCAAGAAAGAAAAAATTTACCAAGCTAAAGAGAAATTTTTAGAGCTAAAGGCTGAACACGAAAAAACTATCAACGCCAAAGACAAGAAAATGGCTGAAGCCGAAAAGCGCATACGCGATAAAGAATCGCAAGTATCTAATGAATTAGCGCAAAACAAACGCCTTAAAGACGAACTTGAAACTAAAACCCAAGAGGCTGAACACCGCCTTCAAACCCTTGATAAGAAACAAGAGGAAATAGATAAATTGCACAAAAGCCAAGTGCTACAATTGGAAGTAATATCGGGACTATCGGCAGAAGAAGCTAAAAAACAACTTACCGACTCTTTGCGCAGCGAGGCTCAAGCCGACGCTATGGCTTACATACAATCGACTATTGAAGAAGCTAAACTTACAGCGCACCAAGAAGCACGAAAAATCATTATAAATACTATTCAGCGCATAGGCACTGAAGAGGCTGTAGATAACTGCGTATCGGTATTTAACTTAGAGTCCGATGAAGTAAAAGGGCGTATTATAGGTCGTGAAGGGCGTAATATACGCGCTTTGGAAGCTGCTACTGGGGTAGAGATTATAGTAGATGATACCCCTGAGGCTATCATTCTTTCTTGCTTTGACTCGGTACGCCGTGAAATAGCCCGTTTGTCATTACACAAACTTGTAACCGATGGGCGTATTCACCCTGCGCGTATAGAAGAAGTGGTGGAAAAGACTACTAAACAAATAGAAGAAGAAATTGTAGAAATAGGTAAACGCACCGTTATCGACCTTGGTATTCACGGATTGCACCCTGAATTGGTGAAGTGTGTAGGGCGTATGAAATACCGTTCATCGTACGGGCAAAACTTATTGCAACACTCACGTGAGGTAGCTAAACTATGTGGTATTATGGCTGCTGAATTAGGATTGAATCCTAAATTGGCTAAACGTGCCGGTCTGCTACACGATATAGGGAAAGTACCACAAGTAGAGAGCGAAACGCCTCACGCTTTATTGGGTATGGAGTGGGCTGAAAAATACGGCGAAAAACCCGAAGTATGCAACGCTATTGGGGCTCACCACGACGAGATTGAAATGACTTCACTCCTATCACCTATCGTACAAGTGTGTGATGCTATCAGTGGCGCACGACCAGGAGCACGCCGACAAGTGTTAGATTCATATATACAACGCCTAAAAGACCTTGAAGACGCTGCTTTCACTTTCCAAGGGGTGAAAAAGGCTTATGCTATACAAGCTGGTAGAGAGCTACGCGTAATAGTGGAAAGTGAAAAAGTAACCGACGATAAAGCTGCTGAACTATCATTTAATCTGTCACAAAAAATACAAACAGATATGACCTACCCAGGTCAGGTAAAAGTAACTGTGATTAGGGAAACCAGAGCAGTGAATATTGCGAAGTAAAAAATATGGAGCTGGTAAAAGAATACATATACCAAATTATTGCTACCGCTATTGCAATTGTAGTTTTTGTTATACTGCGCTTTTTGGTAAATGCTATTATCAATAAGTTTGGTAGGAAAGCCGATTTTGGTGAAAGCCGTACCCAGTTAGTAAAAAAGTATATTGACTATTTTATCTATGCTTTGGCACTCCTTACCCTTATATCGATATGGGGGATAAAAACAGAGCAGCTATTTCTTTTTGTAACCTCAGTACTTACGGTTATAGGGGTAGCGTTCTTTGCCCAATGGTCTATTTTGAGCAATATAACAGCAGGTATTATTGTATTCTTTTCATCGCCATTTAGGATAGGAAATACTATTAAAATTATGGATAAAGACTATCCTATAGAGGCTAAAATAGTTGATATTAGGTCATTTTACACCTTGCTTAAAACAGCTGAGGGAGAGGATATAACGCTACCTAATAATCTGTTGCTACAAAAAAGCATTATTATTGTTACTAACCACTAAATAGTAACCCCTTAAAAACCATAGATATGCTGACCAAATTTGTACGAAAGCCAGCTATTATTGCAGCAGCCTTAGCAATTGCTGTTTTGCTTTATTTGTTTCTGCCCTATAAGGAAGAAACTAATAAAGGGCTTGCGCTGCTTGCCTTTGTAGCCATCTTGTGGCTTACCGAAGCCATACACATTACCATTACAGCCCTTAGTGTGCCTGTACTTGCTATCCTGCTGGGCTTAGAGAGTACTAAAAGTGCTTTGCAAGCCTTTGCCAACCCTACTATCTTCCTTTTCTTTGGTGGTTTTGCTATAGCAACTGCCCTGAGCGTTCAGAAATTAGATAAATATATCGCTCATAAGGTGATTGCAATGGCTAGGGGTAATTTTTTGTTGGCTGTGTTCTTCCTTTTCTTAGTAACCGCCTTGCTTTCAATGGGTATCAGTAATACCGCTACAGCCGCTATGATAATCCCTTTAGCTATAGGCTTACTTAAAAACCTTGACTATGAAAATAATAAAGGTACTTATGCCTTTGTAATACTGGGTATTGCTTATAGTGCTAGTATAGGGGGAATGGGTACTTTGGTAGGTAGCCCACCAAACGCTATTGTAGCTTCACAACTGAATATAACCTTCTCTCAATGGCTTACATACGGTATGCCTACTGTATTGGGATTAATGCCCCTAATGATAGGCACTATGTACGTAGTGTTCCGCCCTAAGCTGAATATTAAAATTACTACTGAAACTGTAACCGAAAAACTTAACGGCAAGCAGTATCTTACCATTCTTATATTTCTTATTACAGCCCTTTGCTGGATTTTTGGGGATACTCTTAATGGTGTTATTTCCTCCATTTTGCATATTGATAAAATAGGAGAATTTGATGCTGTGGTAGCAATGATAGCTGCTATATTAGTATCGGTATTTGGTGTAGCCGAATGGAAGCAAATACAAGAAAATACGGACTGGGGCGTGCTTATGCTCTTTGGAGGAGGACTCTCGCTGAGTATTATTCTTACCCAATCGGGGGCAAGTAAAGCCTTAGTGGACTCGGTGCAGTTCTTGTTAGTAGGGCAGCACTACTTCTTAATAGGTCTTTTAGTAGCTGCTTTTATCATTTTCCTTACCGAATTTACTTCCAATACAGCCAGTGCTGCGCTAATGGTTCCTATTTTTATATCAGTAGCCGAGAATATAGGTATGAATCCGTTAGGTCTTTCACTTATCATAGGATTAGGAGCTTCGTGCGCCTTTATGTTGCCGGTAGCAACCCCGCCTAACGCTATTGCTTATGGAACAGGAAAGGTAATGCAGCGTGATATGATAAAAGCAGGATTTGTACTAAATATACTTTCTATCATTTTTATTAGTATTATGGCGTATATTTTCTGGTTTGAATAAGAAAACACTTTTTTAGTAAACTATTTAAAAAAACACTATCATAATGAGAAAAGAACTTTTTACATTAGGAGCTTTAATGGCATTTACAGCTATTGTTCCTACCAATTCACAAGCCCAAGAGGAAGAAAAGAACACTTTTAACCTATCGGCACAAATACGTCCGCGCTTTGAGTATCGCAACGGTGCTTATACTCCACAAGTAGAAGGAGATTCACCTGCTATTTTGGTGAACAACCGTACTCGTTTAAACTTTGAGTACCAAAATACTGATATGCTAAAAGTATATCTTTCTGTTCAAAACGTAAACGTTTGGGGGCAAGCTAAACAAATACAAGCAACAGACCCTACAGGAGGTATGTCGGTATTCGAAGCTTATGCTGCTTTCCCTTTATCATCGGAATTTACAGCTAAGATAGGTAGACAGGTAATAGCCCTTGACGATGATCGTATTTTTGGTTCATTGGACTGGCACCCTGCAGGGCGCGCTCACGATGCCGTGAACATTGATTGGAGACCTTCTGACCAATGGACTCTTCGTAGCTTCTTTGCTTACAACCAAGCTACTGCCGACGGTAAAATGAATGTAAACACTCCAAAAGGTCAAAACTTTACTAGTGCTGCTGGTCAAGATTACCAACATTTGGAAGCCCTTCATGCGCATTATAACATTAGTGCTGACCACCAATTGTCATTCTTGTTTGCTAACTTAGGATATAAAGAAAATGCTGCTAAGGCTAATAATATGCAAACCTTAGGAGCTCACTACACAGGTAAAGCAGATGCTTTTAGCTTTGGAGGTTCTTTCTATGTACAAACAGGTAAGAATGCTACTGGGAAAGATAAGAGTGCTTTCCTATTTGCGGCTAATGCAGGTTATAAGTTTTCACCTGTTTTTGGATTAAGAGCTGGTGTAGACTACTTAAGTGGTAATGCTTCTGACGATACTTCAGGAAAAGATAAGAAATTCAATCCTTTTAGCGGTACAAACCACAAATTCTACGGCTTTATGGATTATTATTATGTAGGTTTTGCACCTGCAACAGGTTTGCTTAACCCTTATCTTACTGCTAATGTACGCACAGGTGAAAAAAGTAACTTAGCAGCTACTTTACACTATTTTGCACCTGCTGCTAAATTTGGAAACTACAGCAGCTACGGCAGCGAATTTGATTTGGTGTACACCCTTAAAGTACAACAATATGTGGGCTTACAAGTAGGCTATTCTACCTATATGCTAAACGATGGTGGAAAAGCTCTTAAAGGAGCTACTAAAGCTCGTCCTTACCAAGACTGGTTATGGTGCAGCTTGAATATCAACCCACGTATATTCTCAGCTAAATTTTAAGTAGTAAATATTTAAAAAACAAAAAAGAGGCTGCCCGTACGGGCAGCCTCTTTTTATGGTGTAAACGGATAAGAATGGGACTAAGGTGTTTTTAGGAATAGATTAAAATTTTGTATATTAATGTTTGTTAATTCAAAAATAATACGTACATTTGTACCGTGAACAAAACAAACAAAAATTATAACTGGAAGGACTATTTTCTTCCCTTAAACAATTAAAACAATGAAACATTACATTACCCTATTCAGCCTTTTGTTAGCCTCTTTAGGCTTTGCACAAACCGACCCTACGGTTATCATCAAAAATGTAAATGCGCAACAAAAGCAAACTGTTGCCCAGATGAAAGCCAATACTAATAAAGCTAAGAATAATGCTTTATTTGATGAGTTTAATACTTATGCCCAAGAGGAGTTCTTGAAAATAGAGGATGATAACATAGCTCCTTACGTTAAGGATTATGAACCAACTCCTCAATTCAAGAAACTATTAGATGAAAATGGTATGACAGCCCTTTGGTTAGAAGGCTCATTTGCTGGGATTTACTTTAAAAAAGGATATTTGGAAAAAACTTTTGCGAGCTATCTTTCAGAAGATTATGCTTTATACCTAAAAATTAATAAACTAAGTTCGTTTATGATGGAAGATGCCGCATTGATAATTACTTGGAAAGAATTAGGCGATTTAGTGTTTGAAGAAGGTAATTTTATTCAAAAATACCCTAATAGTGAAAAGATAAACGAGGTAAAAGAGAGCTTTTCTTTGGATTTGGGTCTTTTCTTGTTTGGTGCTGAAAATACGCCTTCACACTCGGATCCCGAAGCAAGAAAAGCTATGACAAACTTTGTAAAACAACACCCTAAAGCTTTAGCAACTCCTTTGGTAAATACATACCTAACAAAAACTAAGGACTTAGTAAATAAAAAAGGAATCATAGTGCAGAAGGATAAATACAGAAAACTAAACCTATCAGAACTAATAGAGAAAGAATTGGAAAAACTGTTAAAAGCTAAATAATTAACTATCAAGAAGCTGCCCCCAAAGGCAGCTTTTTTTATGTTTCAAACCCTCGCTATTCCAATCTTTTTTACTACCTTTGTCGCTATGAAGAAATTTTTATTATCACTACTCATTTTTGTTGTCCTCCTCATTGGAGGGCTATATATCTTTGGCTATGGCTATCTTATAAAAGCTGTACGGGTAGTCTATGCCACAGGGCATACCACGACTTTTTTGTCTGATTATACTTATTTTGATAATCGAACTATTGCACGTAGTCCATCACCTCAAGCTTGGCCACTGCACCACAGTTATAACAAAGTGCCTATGCCTTCTCAGTTAGACAGTCTGCACCAACAGTATGGTACTATAGCTTTCCTTGTTATCAAAAACGATAGTATTTGGTACGAGCGTTACTTTGATAACTATGATGCTCAAAGCAAAAGTAATTCGTTCTCAATGGCTAAATCGTATGTATCAGCCTTACTTGGGAAAGCTATTGCCGATGGATATATTAAGTCGCTCAGCCAGCCTGTAAGTGACTTCTTCCCTCAGTACAATGACAGCTTAGCGTCACAACTCACCGTAGGCGATCTCTCTTCAATGGCATCGGGATTAGATTGGCAAGAAGAATATTACAATCCGTTCTCTATTACTACACGTGCTTATTTTGACGGCAATTTCAGAGAACGTATGCTAACGCTAAAAATCACTTCACCACCAGGTAAAGCTTACAAATACCTCAGTGGCAATACTTTTCTTTTAGGAATGGTATTGGAGAAAGCAACAGGCAAAACCCTTACCGATTATCTTACCGAAGCGCTTTGGCAACCTATGGGGTGCGAAACCGACGCCCTATGGCAGTTAGACAGTGAAGAAAGTGGCTTGGAAAAAGCCTACTGCTGTATCGCTTCTAATGCTCGTGATTTTGCTCGTTTAGGAAAACTCTACCTACATAAAGGCAATTGGAATGGTGAGCAGCTTCTGGATACAGCTTTCGTAGAACGTTCTGTACAACCACGATTCCGCGAAAGTCCCGAATATGGTTATGGCTGGTGGTTACTCGATTACAAAGGCGTTCATTATTTTATGATGCGCGGTCATTTAGGTCAATATGTTATTGTAAATCCCAACACAGGTACAATCATCGTCCGTTTAGGTCATAATACGGCTCCTACTACTCCCGAAGGAAGCCCCTATACCCAAGATGTTTACGATTATATAGATGCTATTAACTAATTTAGCTGATTTTCAAACTTGCAAAATTGCTAATTATATAGTATTTTTGCAGTCTGAATTATATAAAACTAAAACAATGAAAAAATATATTACTCTTTTAGGGTTTTGCATTGCAAGCTCATTACAAGCGCAACAGCCAGTGGATTATATTAACCCTTTTATAGGGACTTCTAACTTTGGGGCTACCCACCCTGGGGCTATTGCTCCGCGCGGTATGCTCAGCATTTCGCCTTTTAACGTAGCTTTTGATACTACTGGCGTAAAAGCACCACTTGAAAAAGATAGTCGCTGGCTTTCAAACCCTTATGTGAATGAAAATAAGTTTTTTACGGGGCTTACTCACGTGAACCTCAGTGGGGTGGGGTGTCCTGAACTGGGGGTGATTATCGCCATGCCTACTACTGGTAAATTGGAGGTAAATCACCTAAAATACGGCTCCGCTTACCGAAATGAGGTGGCTAAAGCTGGCTATTACAGCAACTTCCTTACTAAATA
>CAUREJ010000063.1:0-11569 GCA_963523735.1 uncultured Capnocytophaga sp. | reverse complement strand
AGAATTGAAATAATTTTACTTATAAACCCTATAAGGTTTAGGTCTTTTTCAATGGCAAAAAGACCTAAACCATTTTGTAATTTAAGGCAACAATACAACAACAATATTATGGTAGAGAATAGATACTCTTGCCAAATATAAACATAAAAACAAAATGAGCAAACATCTTGAACGTTTAAATAACATCTATTGGAGTTTCTCTAAAAAATATTACAATACTGTAGAAGAGTTTAAAAAGGATATCGAAGAGTATAATATTAGCTGTGAAAACGAAAAAGAATGGCGATTAGACGAGCTAGTAATTGATGAGCCTAGTATTGAAATGCAATATATGGCTTGGGTACACCCAGAAGATATACTACCTAATGAGGAGTTGAGGGAAGATGAAGATTATTTTGAACAAGAACCTGATGATGATGAGTATGGTTATCAGGTAGAATTGGCAGCGACTTTGCTTCCTGATAATGGCAAGAGCTTTTTGGGGTATGAATTTCTGATGAAAGTACATAACCAACAGGCTAATAAAGAATTAGGCGACCACGTATTTTATGAAGGTTCTGAAGTAGAAAGAGAAGAAGATGGTGTTGCAAGAACCTATATCTACTGTGGCAGCTAACAACTAATGATAACAACTTACTACTAACACACTAAATAATAATTTAAAGTAAAGAAAATGCTTACGAATCAAACCGCAAGAGTGAATTTTGCTTCCGTGAAACACGTTCCTGAATATCCTGACTTTTTGGATATTCAAATCAAATCGTTTCAAGAGTTCTTTCAGATGGAAACCAAGTCGGAAGACCGAGTACACGAGGGATTGTTCCAAACTTTTAAGGAAAACTTTCCTATATCAGACACTCGTAATCAATTTGTGCTTGAATTCCTAGACTACTTTGTAGATCCACCGCGTTATTCGATAGAGGAATGTATAGAGCGTGGACTTACTTATAGCGTGCCTTTGAAAGCTCGTTTGAAGCTCTATTGCACTGACCCTGAGCACGAGGATTTTGAGACCATCGTGCAAGATGTGTATTTAGGTACAGTACCTTATATGACATCGAGCGGGACATTCGTTATCAATGGGGCAGAGCGTGTGGTAGTATCACAGTTGCACCGCTCACCAGGGGTGTTTTTTGGTCAATCGTTCCACGCTAATGGTACTAAACTTTATTCAGCTCGTATTATTCCTTTCAAGGGTTCGTGGATAGAGTTTGCTACGGATATTAACAATGTGATGTATGCTTACATTGACCGTAAGAAGAAACTACCGGTAACTACACTTTTCCGTGCTATTGGTTTTGAACGTGATAAAGATATATTAGAGATTTTTGACCTTGCTGAAGAGATTAAGGTATCAAAAACTACTTTGAAAAAGTACATAGGTAGGCGTTTGGCAGCTCGTGTGCTTAACACTTGGCACGAGGACTTTGTGGACGAAGATACAGGAGAAGTAGTATCAATAGAACGTAATGAGATTATTCTTGATCGTGATACTGTACTTGACGATGATAATACACAAGAAATATTAGAAGCTAATGTAAAGACTATTCTTTTGCACAAAGAAGATAGTCAGGCTACTGATTATACTATTATTCACAATACGCTGCAAAAAGACCCTACTAACTCTGAAAAAGAAGCGGTAGAACATATTTACCGCCAGTTGCGTAATGCTGAACCGCCCGATGAAGAAACAGCTCGTGGTATTATTGATAAGCTTTTCTTCTCTGACCAACGTTATAACTTAGGTGATGTAGGACGTTATCGTATTAATAAGAAATTAGGGTTAGATACCCCTATGGAAAAGCAAGTGCTTACCAAAGAGGATATTATAACCATTGTAAAATATTTGATTGAGCTTATCAACTCTAAAGCTGAAGTAGATGATATAGACCACTTGTCTAACCGCCGTGTACGTACGGTAGGAGAACAATTGGCAGCTCAGTTTGGTGTTGGTCTTTCACGTATGGCACGTACTATTCGTGAGCGTATGAACGTACGAGATAATGAGGTGTTTACGCCTATCGATTTGATTAATGCTAAAACGCTTTCATCAGTTATCAACTCGTTCTTTGGGACTAACCAGCTTTCTCAGTTTATGGATCAAACGAACCCATTGGCTGAGATTACTCACAAACGTCGTTTGTCGGCTTTAGGGCCTGGAGGTTTGTCACGTGAGCGTGCAGGCTTTGAGGTGCGAGACGTACACTATACTCACTATGGACGCTTGTGTCCTATTGAGACCCCTGAGGGTCCTAACATCGGGCTTATTTCATCATTAGCGGTATTCTCAAAAGTAAATGGTATGGGCTTTATCGAAACTCCTTATCACAAAGTGAGTAATGGTAAAGTAGACCTTAAAGATATGACTTACCTTACTGCCGAAGATGAAGAAGGCTTGCGTATTGGTATGGCAAATATAGCCTTAGATGCTGACGGAAAGATTACTGAAGATAAGGTAGTTGTTAAAGAAGATGGTGACTTCCCTGTTATTGAACCTAATGAAGTACAATATATTGACGTAGCTCCTAACCAGATAGCTTCGATCTCGGCATCTCTAATTCCATTCTTGGAACACGATGACGCGAACCGTGCTTTGATGGGCTCCAATATGATGCGCCAAGCAGTGCCTTTATTAAAACCTGAGGCTCCTATTGTAGGGACAGGATTGGAACGCCGTATTGCCTCTGACTCACGTGTGCTAATGAATGCCGAAGGTGATGGTACCGTTGATTATGTAGATGCTGAGAAAATCATCATTACTTACGACCGTACCGACGAGCAAAAATTGGTGAGCTTTGACCCTGATGAAACGGTATATAACCTTATTAAGTTCCGCAAAACAAACCAAGGTACTTGTATTAACCTAAAACCTATTGTTGAAAAAGGTGAACGCGTGAAAAAAGGACAAGTACTTTGTGAGGGATATGCTACTGAAAATGGTGAGTTGGCGTTAGGGCGCAATATGAAAGTAGCGTTTATGCCTTGGAAAGGGTATAACTTTGAGGATGCGATTGTTATTTCGGAGCGTGCAGTACGTGATGATATATTTACTTCTATCCACATTGATGAGTACACTCTTGAGGTGCGTGATACTAAGTTAGGCGCTGAGGAACTTACTAATGATATTCCTAACGTATCGGAAGATGCTACTAAGGATTTGGACGAGAATGGTATGATTCGCATTGGGGCTGAAATACGCCCTGGTGATATTCTGATAGGTAAGATTACTCCTAAGGGGGAATCAGACCCTACGCCTGAAGAAAAACTACTTCGTGCTATCTTTGGTGATAAGGCTGGCGATGTGAAAGATGCTTCACTAAAAGCTTCTCCTTCACTCTATGGGGTAGTTATCGATAAGAAACTATTCTCACGTGCTGTAAAAGACAAACGCAAACGCAGTAAAGATAAAGAAGATGCAGCTGCCCTTGAAGCTGATTACAACGCTAAATTTGCAGCTCTTCGCGCTAAATTGTTAGAGAAAATCTATTCATTAGTAGCTGAGAAAACTTCGGAAGGAGTTGTAAACGACCTTGGTGAAGAGATTATCCCTAAAGGTAAGAAGTACTCTAAAAAGGCTCTTGAAGCTATTGAAGATTATGCACACCTTACCTCGGCAGGTTGGACTAACGACAGCCATATTAATGGATTGATAGATGACCTATTGCACAACTACCGCATTCGTGAAAACGACTTGCAAGGTATGTTGCGCCGTGATAAGTTCACCCTTTCGGTAGGTGATGAGCTGCCTGCAGGTATCTTGAAATTAGCTAAGATTTACATTGCTAAAAAGCGTAAACTAAAAGTAGGTGATAAGATGGCAGGTAGGCACGGTAACAAGGGTATCGTAGCGCGTATTGTACGCGATGAGGATATGCCTTTCCTTGAAGATGGTACTCCTGTAGACATCGTGTTGAATCCTCTTGGGGTGCCTTCACGTATGAACATCGGACAGATATACGAAACCGTATTGGGCTGGGCAGGTCAGAAGTTAGGTAAGAAATTTGCTACTCCTATCTTCGACGGGGCATCGTTAGAGCAAATTAATGAACTTACCGATGAAGCTGGCGTACCTCGCTTTGGTCATACCTATCTATACGATGGTGGTACTGGCGAACGTTTTGACCAGAAAGCTACTGTGGGTGTGATTTATATGATTAAGCTCGGACATATGATTGACGATAAGATGCACGCACGTTCTATTGGTCCGTACTCACTTATTACTCAACAACCTTTAGGTGGTAAAGCACAATTCGGTGGTCAGCGTTTTGGAGAGATGGAGGTATGGGCATTGGAGGCTTATGGAGCTTCTAGTACCTTGCGTGAAATCTTAACAGTAAAATCCGACGATGTAGTAGGTCGTGCGAAGACTTACGAGGCGATTGTGAAAGGTGAAACAATGCCAGAGCCAGGATTACCAGAATCATTTAACGTGTTAATGCACGAACTGAAAGGTCTAGGTTTAGATATTAGGCTTGAGGAATAAAAAACAACAAAGAACTTAGTAGAAAGGTTTACTGAAACTTTTCGAGTGCAGAGTTCTGATGATTTTTTGAACTGAACAAATGATTGTTCTGTAATAGAGCCAGTTCTAAAGTGATAAATACTTAAAATACAGAAATCCAAATTGTTGTGTAAAACAATAATTTGGATTTCTTTGTTTAGGTAAATAGCAGAAATTGGGAGGGGTATCTATAAATGACTATTCAGATAGCCTACTTTTCCTATAAAATATTTGTATAGGTTTTGTCATAATTGAGGCAAAATTTAAGAAGTGAGAATGTATTTGTCCCAGCTAAAGAGTTTGTGTTCATTACGCATTACATAACCTAACTGGTTGGTGACTAACTGGGTATTACCTACCTTAAAGTCGGGTTGATTGAAATGGTGATGCCCGTAAATCCAATAATCTATAGGGCTTGAGGTGATGAAGTCGGTAAGGTCTTGTACAAAGGCTTCGTTTAGCGGACTATCAGAGTACATTTTGGGGTAATGTTCTTTGGTAGGGACGTAATGGGTGGCAACCACTATATGTTTTATTTTACCAGCTTCTTTGGCTTGAGCTGCTTTTTTCACTTCTTTTTTGAGAAAGGTTACAGCTACTTTGTTAAAGTGATTGAAATCAGTTACCTCAAGAGGAGTTATTACGCCTTGCTTATTAGGATTCATCACTGTGATGTAGTAGAAATCACTCATATTACGCTGAATTTTATCTTGGTTTCTCTTGCCAATATGTGACCACATTGTACTGAAAATAAATTGAGTATCTTTAATAGTTTCAGTATAGTTATCTACCAAAAAAAGATTTTTGATGTTAGGAATAGGCTGCTCATAACGAGTGGTAGTATATAGGTGTGTAGCTTTATAATATTCGTGGTTACCAGGTAACCAAAATACCTTTTCAAAACCACTGCAAAGAGTGGCTACATCGGAGGTATACAGAGGGCGTTGCAGATGGATAAAAGGCATCATATCGCCAGCGATAATGAGAATATCACCCACTTTTTTGATAGGATGCTTGTCGAGCCAATTGATGTTATCCGTAAATTCGAGGTGTAAGTCCGAACAGTATTGTATTTTCATTGCTTTTTAATCTTTTAAGTACTGCAAAGATAGTAAAAGTAACAAACAAACTACGACTATAAGCGAAAAATATCAGTTTATATAGAAAAAGGCGCAAACTTGGTAGCTGCGCCTTTGGTGTGGTTTTGTAAGTTACTGTTGAGCTTTGATAGCGTTTAGAAGAGAGAGGAGGTCAGAAATTACTTCTTGTTCTACATTATCTTCTGAATAAACATAAAGATTCTTTCTCCCTATCCAATGTGGTGTAGTTTCTGCCTTAGGGAAATGTTCTAAATAGAAATCCTTAGCACTTAGGTTTAAAAAATCTTTTTGGTTTGAAGAACGGAAAGCAATATAAGGGATTTTGTCTTGTAAGTCAATACGAAAATCCAACTCATCATTGTTAATTCCTTTTGTTATAAATTTGTAATATTCACCCTTTGGTAGTTTGGTAAACTCAAAGCCTTTTTCCTTGAGTGCAGATAAAACATTTTGTATGTTTATTTTATTGTCAAGATTGATAGGAGTAACTTCATTCCCTTCTAAAAGTTCACCCAGACGTTTGTTGATAATATCCTTATCCAAATAACTTTTGAGTCTTGAAGGGTGATATATAGCAAAGGACTTTCTTCCTGAAACGTTTCCTTCAATTATTAATTTAGCATTGTTACCTTGCAAAATAGTCTTCTTATTGGTGACTAACTTATCACTTGCGGTTACACCTAACACAATAATTTGCTTAGGGTTGATGATTTCTATAAATTTCTCAGTAAGGGCAACACAAGTTTCCTCTATGTTTCTGAATTCTTTTAATCTTTTTAGGCTATTTTCGTCTTTTGTAGAAAAGAAAATGTAGTTCATAAAGCAATAGCTGTTATTTTCTATTGCTCTTTTAACAAAATCAATGTTTTCTATTCCTTTGATGACAGTCCAAGTGTCTTTTTCAGAATAACAAGGATTGCCTTTCAAAAGACGCTCTATAGTCATTTTGCCGTCATTAAATTCCCATATAGGATTATTTTTTTGACTGTCAAGACGAGCTTCTTTTTCATCTACTGCTCTTGGGTTTAACCCAATAATCAGGAGTTCGGGGTTTATTTTAGCTTCTGTTTGTAGGGGGTAGTAAGCTAAATTAATTTCTTCGGCAATAGGAGTGATTTTCTCTATCACTTTGGCTGCCCATTGTTCTAATTCGAGTGTAAATTTACTCATAATTGGTTTGTTTTTGTTTTATGGTGCAAATATAAGAATTAAAATTGATTTAAACGAAGTTTAGGTCAAACGCACGAAATTTGCAAATAGGAAGGGGAATGTGAGGAAAAAGTTACTTTTCTGTATTTTGGGGTAAAAATAGAAAAATGAACTATTTTTGGGTGGCTGAGCAGAATTAGAGAGTTTGGTAATAGAGTGTTTATCCTTCGCTCATAGTTCGCTCATAGTTTGCTCTGACATACTCAGCTGCGCCAGCTCGCTGACTACACTCAAGGGTTAAACAGAAAAAATTTCTGTTTGGGTATAGATAAAAAATTGGTGCGTTTGACCTACTTTTTATCTCCTACCGCTTAATTTTCGTGCGTTCAACCTCACACCCAAAGAACCACTTATGCATAATGTAAAAACAAATAAGGAACTTATTTATTTGGTGGAAAACAGAGAAATAGAATATTATTAGCCTAAATGAGGGGGTAATTACCTCATTAAAAAATACTTTTATACACATTTAATATTTTTTTAAGAGAAATCAATCAGATTTTGTGTAATTTTGCCCCCAAGTAAGAAATTAAAAACAACTCATTAATGAAATTAATCTACTCTATCTCCCTATTATTAGCTTTTTCTTTAAGCCTAAAAGCCCAAAACAACAGTGATGATATTGCTGCACTTTTCACTAACGCTACTACTGTACAATGGCAAGTGCCTTTGGAAGCTGAAAGTACCGATGCTATAGAATGGCAAAGGCGTAACAGTTCGTTTGCTAAGGAAGGTATACAATCTTTTGTAGGCTATTACAAAGGCAAGTTAGTGGGAGTTCTTTCTGTACAAGGTTCGTTCATTTCGGGCAGTGTGCAATGGAAAGGGCATTCTTATCTTTTTACTACCGACGAAGGTAAATTAAAGATAAACCACCAAGAAAAAGCAAATTGCAAGGTACATCAGCAGCACAGTCATAGTGCGCGCCCCTCTCAGGTACAAGCCGAAGAACCAACTGAAAAAATGAAACCCTTTATCTATTCCGATGGGGTATTGCGCTATTACCGCTTTGCTTTATTGGTTGATTACAATGCTTTTGTAAAGTATTTTAACAGTAATAAACTTGAGGTAAAAAACTATTGGGCTCGTGCCGAAGCCTTCTTAAATGAACTGTATAACCGTGAAATAGGGGTAGCTTTTACTATAGTCGATGATGATAGATTGATTATTGATAGTCAGGATAGAGAAATTTATAACAATAATAACAATATTGAAAAGGAGTTGTACACCTTTACCGAAAAAATAAACAGACTCATAAGCTTTAAAGATTACGACTTAGGCGGAATGCTTACCGACCTTGATTTTTTGGGAGGGTATGCAGTACTTGGCGGAGCTTATTACGCCGAATTGAAAGGTTGTTTGTATATAGGCACTCCTGATGAGGCAGTTTTGCAGCACGAAGTAGGGCATCTTTTTGGCTCAGATCATACTTTTAGTGAAGGAGGCACAGGCACTTATGAAACTGAACCCGAAAGAGGCTCCTCTATTATGAGTTATGGAAAGCATTATGATATTTTCTTTTCTTTACCTTGTATCTATAAAATAAAAGAGAAATTTACTGCCTACGGAACTGGCTATTACACCGATAAAGAACGCAAAAATTTGGTAGGGCTACCTAATGAAAATTCGGTGTATGGTGTTGAAACACATAATCGACCTCCTGTAATCGACCGCAGTAAGCTAAAAAATAGCTATACTATTCCACCCGAAACAAATTTCCAATTCTACATACCCGCTACCGACCCCGATGCCGACCCGCTACTATATGCTGCCCATCAAGCCGACTTTGTACTAAAAGCTGGCGATAAAAACAAAGCCCGATTCACAGCTTTCCCTTTTTCTGCCGACCCGCTATTCGTCTTCCAAGATCGTTTCCATAACGATTATTGGGAAACAGAACCTTATAGCTATTTAAGCAAAGGCGAAACAGGTGAGTTTACCTTTTGGCTCAGCGCTAACGATGGGGCTTACAAAGGGAGTAACCCTCACGCTGTGCGCTATGATATGTTCGAAACAAAACTTATTGTAGCCGAAGGAAAACCGTTTAAAATTACTAATATTGAACTTAGAAACTCAAATAAATGGGTAAAAGGAGGAAAAGTAACTATTAATTGGAATGTCGATGATAAAATATTTAGCCCCAATACCAAAGTGCGTATCCTCTTTTCAGATGATGAAGGGGCTACTTTTAAGCATATATTAGCCGAAAATGTACCTAATATTGGTACAGCCGATGTCGTTATTCCCTTAAATGCTACTTTTATTGAAGATTATTATGGTTATGTGAATGTTGCTTTCAAGGTAGAAGTCATAGATCACGTAGCTTTTTCTGTCAAAAAAGTAGGTCAAATAAAAATCGAAAATTCAGCTATTACTTTCCGTAATCTTCCTGAACCTGTGTTAAGGGTAAAAGCGAATGCTATTCCTGAAAAACCTGAAGTTACAGCTACTACCTCTTGTTACAGAGGTGCAAGTAAGGTTAATCTTACTTACCAAGAAGAAATAACAGCTACTCATTACAAACGCACTTGGCTGGCTACCGATAGCTGCCGTAATACAGCTACCTATGAGCAAATAATTTATATTGAAGAAGATGAAATTACACCAACACTTCAGTGGGTGAATACGCCTCAAGATATTTATATAGAATGTGAAGCAGCCGTTCCTACCCCCACAACGCTACAAGTAACAGGTGCCGATAACGCTAAAATAACCTTTGAAGAAACAAAATTTGCTAAAAACGACCATCAATACGCCCTTTTGCGCCGTTGGGAAGCCACTGCTCCTAAGGCTGCCCCTATAGCTCATACCCAAATTATTACGGTAGGTGATACTCAAAAACCTGAACTCTCTTCCTATCCAAACGATATGACCGTATATGGCTATGAAAATCTGCCTAATCAAGAGCAACTTACGGCTACCGATAATTGTGATGGAGAGGTCTATGTACACCACTACCAAAATACAGAAACAGATAATGGCAAAAAGGTAGTGAAGTATACGTGGTTAGCTGTAGATAAAAGCTATAATGAAAAACGCCATATACAGCGCATCACTATCCTTCCTAAAACTACTCCCAAAAAACCTTTAACATTTGTACAAGCCTCTTTACCAGCCAATGTAACAGTAGCTTGTGTCGATGATTTACTCCCTGTCGAAATTGTCGAAACTCAAGATGGTTGTGGTAACCCACATATAGGCTATTATGATCAAATAATAGAAAGGAATTGCCCCAATCAGTTTGTTATAGAGCGTGTCTTTATGGCTACCGATGATTGTACTTATGTGCCTATTACCTATACGCAAGTCATTACAATAAGTGATACGGTTGCCCCTACTTTTGTAGGTGACCTTCCGCAAGATATAACTATTAAGGAAGGAGATGTTATTCCTGAACAGGCTACCCTTACTGCCGTTGATAATTGCGTTGGAATAGCATCTGTTACTACCTCTAAAAAAGAAGAAACAGGTAAAATCACTTACCAATGGGTAGCTACCGATGAGTGCGGTAACCAAGTAACACACCAGCAGGTAATTACTGTCATTCTGCCTCTTAAATTTGCTTCTTTCCCAGCCGATATAACGGTTGCTTGTAGCACTGAAGTGCCAGAAGTGCAATTACCCCCCACTAAGAACGGCTGTGGTAATGTAAAAGTTAGCTATTCCGACAAAATCATAAAAGGCAACTGCCCTAATGAGTTTACCATAGAGCGTACTTTTACTGCTACCGATGATTGTACAACCACACCTATTACCTATACACAAGTTATTACGGTTAAAGATACAGTAGCCCCTACTTTTGTAGGCGAGTTGCCCTCAAATACAACCATTACAGAAGGAAAAACGATTCCAGCACAAGCTACCCTTACAGCCGTTGATAATTGTGGTGGAATAGTATCTGTTACCACTTCTAAAAAAGAAGAAACAGGTAAAATTACCTACCAGTGGGTAGCGGTCGATGCTTGTGGTAACCAAGCTACTTATGAGCAAGTAATTACTGTTATTCCGTATGTTCAGTTGAGTTTTGTACCAGCCTCTCTGCCCGCCGATGTAACAGTAGCTTGTAGCTTTGAAGTCTCAGAGCCGCAATTACCTCAAACTCAAAACGGCTGTGATAATCCAAAAGTTGGTTATTCCGATAAAATAATAAAAGGCAACTGCCGCAACCAGTATACTATAGAACGTACTTTTACAGCTACCGACGATTGTACGCCTACACCTATTGCTTATACCCAAATCATTACGGTTAAAGATACCATAGCCCCTACTTTTGTAGGTGAGCTGCCGCAAGATATGACTATTAAGGAAGGAGATAAATTACCTGAACCCCCTGCATCTTTTACAAGTTCTGATAATTGTATTGAACGACATTTTACATTTATTCCTAATAAAAAGGAAGAAGTAGGTAAAATCACCTACCAGTGGATAGCGGTCGATGTTTGTGGTAACCAAGCTACTTATGAGCAGGTGATTACTGTTATTCCTGCTGTAAGTACTCCAACGGTGACTTCTCCAACAGTGACTACTCCAACGGTGACTTCTCCAACAGTGACTACTCCCACGGTGACTACTCCCACGGTGACCTCTCCAACAGTGACCTCTCCAACGGTGACTACTCCCACGGTGACTACTCCCACGGTGACTACTCCCACGGTGACTTCTCCCACGGTGACTTCTCCAACGGTGACTTCTCCAACGGTGACTTCTCCAACGGTGACTACTCCCACGGTGACTACTCCCACGGTGACTACTCCCACGG
>CAUREJ010000062.1:0-11590 GCA_963523735.1 uncultured Capnocytophaga sp. | reverse complement strand
AATTTTATTATTAACTAAATACAAAAAAAATGAATCACACTATCATCCCGTTTAGCAAAAAGAAAATGCTCAAACTAACAGGCTTATATATCCTTGTAATGCTTGGTATTGCTGCCATTATTGTCTTTATTCTGTCAGCTGATAGGATAAAAATATTCTATCTAGCACTATTTGTAGTTCTTTTTATAGCAGGAGCTTATCTTTTTTATAAACACATACAAGAATTATGGTGCTTGAACAAGAAGAACGAAGGCGTAATACTCACTTCTGAGTACCTCAAAAGCAATGTAACTCCTCTGGGTAAAAGGGTAGGAGAAATCGCTTGGAGTGAAATCGCTTCTATAGGGAAAGCAAATTATTATGGACAACATATCTATATTAAACTCAAACACCCTGAAAAATATGTAAATCGGGTCAAGGGTATGAGCAAAGACTTCACAGGTATTTATCTAAACGATAGCGAACTGGAAATCAGTTTTGAAGAATTAGAAAAACTAATTATTGATTATTTTCTGAAATATGGCGAGAAATCTTAACTAAAAATGAGCATATTCTATATTTTCTATTTTATACTTCTTATAGGCATTTCAATTCTTTTTATTTATATTGGCATACTGCGCAAAAATGATTTTGAAAAACGCGTCGATATTTTTTACCCTTACCGCCAGCTATCAGAAAAGCGTGAAGCCTATATGCGGAAGGTTAGTAAACATAATCGTATAATGTTTGCTTTGCTTTTACTGCCTTTTTTTGTTTTAATCTATGCGCTGTTAGGAGATGATTATCAAGAAATAAAGGAAGCAGATGCCTCAATTATTAATCATCATTTTCTGCTACTATTAGCCACTTTGCTTCCTGTTTTGATGGTGTACTATATAATTTACTATGTGCAGCAGCGCAGTAAAAAAGCCAAACGTATGCTTTAAGAACAAATGAGTGATACCGATTTTGAACTGCTACTCAAAATAAGAGACAATTTCTCTTTTCCCTACAAATATGACCCACCATTTGTGTTGTGTAACAATCACTTATATATTTTTCTTTTTCATACGATCAAAGAAATTGACCCTACCCAAATCATCTCAGTAAAATGGCATAGTACTAAATATGGGTTTTTAGTACATATTAAAGACCCTAAAGTTAAAGTTACCGTTTTTAGTATATCTAAAAGTGCATTACCTCTCTTTTTACAAATTGTAGGACAATATACAAAACTCAAATTCAATTATTAACTAAGCAAAAAAACAAGAAATTCTTCTATTAAATATAGTAACTATGGATAAGTTTTACGTTATTTGCTCTGTGCTCTTATTTCTTTTTGCTGTTATCTTTTTCTACTTTACAATAGTGCGCAAAAATGCCTTTGAAAAACGATTAACACTCTTCCGCCCTACTCGCCAGCTCCCACAAAAACGGGAGACTTATATACAGGGGGTACACAAATACAGCAAGTATGTAAATATCATACTCTTAGTAATTTTCTATCTCCCTCTATGTATTTTTATGGCAGTGATGCTCAAAGAAGAATATGAGAAAATAGGTAGACTATCTATACCAATCTCTAATGAGATGAAGATGTTCCTACTAATTTTCTTTGTGCCTATTTTATTGTTGCATTACCTTGCTATCTATATAATAAAGCGCAATGAAAAAGCCCAGCGTATGTTTTTAGAACAAATGAGCGATACTGATTTTGAAACACTTCTCAAGGTAAGAGATAGTTTGTCATCTATCAGTAAGTATAGTCCGCCGTTTGTATTGTGTAACAATCAGTTGTACCTCTTTCTCTTCTATGCAATTCGTGAGATTGACCCTACTCAAATAACCGAAATAAATTGGGAAAATAATAGGAATAGTATTTTTGTACGCCTCAAATCTCCTAAGAGAACGATGTTTACCCTATCCCACACAACATTTTCTTATTTCTTGCAAATCGTTGAACAATACACAAAACTAAAATGAACAACACTCTCCTCTCTTCCGAAAGACAGCAATATATCAAAAACCAAAACAAATATATCAAACAAGTAGCTGTATTCTTTGCCTGCACACCCATTGTTACAATAGCATTTTTTGTAGGGCTATTATTCTATATCATTCCAGATAAATCTCAGCTATACAATCTTTTGTTAGCAATCTCAGTCGCCGAAATTTTAGCGCTCTACTTTAACTATCGCGTATTAAAAAAGAAAATTCAAAACCAACAAGAACTCATTGCTCAAATGTCGGATACTGATTTTCAGCAGTTGCTCAACACCCAAAAATATTTGTTCCCTTTGATGAAATACAACCCTCCATTTGTGTTTTGTAGAGATAAACTCTACTTGTTTCCCCTCTTCAAAATCAAAGAAATCAACCCTATAACTATCAAAGCACTGAGTTGGAGGTATTATAACAGACAAAAACGAGGAATGACTTTTATCAAAACGCCTAACACTACCGATGTTGCCAAAATGACAAAAGAACTATACCTCCATTTCGCATCGATTGTCAAGCACTACAACCCCAGTGTACAAATTGAAATGCTTTAAAACGCCACTGCTAACTGTTAAAAATGTTAATTGTCAATTCTCAATTGTTTTTTATCTTTGCCACCCACTGCGGTGAAGCCCCCTTTTTTTCTTACTCTTCTATTTTGCTGACTTCTGTTATGTTTTTTCTTTTGGAATAGGCTACAGGTTTGGCATAGCCTATACGCAAGATAATTTGAGGATAGGCGCCTTTGATGGGTAGGGTGTTTTGTAGTTCTGCCCTTATTTCGGGTACTTCACAGGGCTGGTTAAGGTAGGCATTGGCGATGCCTGATTGGGTAAGGGTGAGTAGAAAGCGTTGGAGGGTTCGGCCACAGGCTATCCAAGTGGGGATATCGTCATTCTGGGTGGTAATAAGGACGAAATTAGACGATGACTGTATTTTTTTAAGGTCGGTTTTGTTTTGTTTGTTGGCTTTAAGTGAGCTTTTTACAATAGGTTCGGTTATCCAGCGAGGGAGGTTGGGAGCTCCGAGAACTGCATAACTAAGTCCGTTGTGAGTGGCTTCGGAGTGTTTTTTATTGAAGCGTATCCAACAGAGGAGTTCTTCTTTGAAATGAGGGTCGGTCATTTGTACTTTATTGCCTTGCATTACTGCTTGGGTAAGTGAGGTGAATAGGGGTGAGTCTTTGGCAAAGGTATAGATGTTTTGAGCGCTTTCAAGAGCAGTACCTTCGGAAAGGGTTTTTTGTATCAAACTACTCAGTAGGGTATCGTTAATAGCTTTGCCGTTATACACCGAGCGGTTGGTTTGGCGTTGGGCGATAAAGGCTGCCAAAGGGTTGGGAGTAAGGTTGTTTTGCTTTTCGAGCAGTACGGTAATGGTGCCTTCAGTGGTTATTTGTACGTTGGTTTGATACTGCATTTCGGTAGCTTTGAGGCAGAGGTTTTCCAAGGCACATCCTAAGCTGATGAAGAGTTCACGGTGCTTGGCATCGACTGCGGGTAGGGCTTTGGTAAAATCGGGAGTGATAACAATACGGTTGCCCTTGGCAGTGAAGAACCAAGGCTGAGAGTTATGCCCTGAGGGAGCCTCAGTGGCTGCGGTAATGAGGGTTACTACATCGGGGTTTTGGGCGTAGCCTTTTGATAGGGTAGCTAACGTCATAAAGAAACTGATACTAAACATTTTGAAGTTCATTTTAAAGTTATTTTGTTTTACACTGCAAAATAACGGCAAAAAGAAGAAGGAAAAATGAACTTGGGTTAAGAAATGAGCAAAGCCCTTAAAATATTCGCTTGCGAATACGGCTAAGGGCTTGTGGGGTAATGCCTATGTATGAGGCTATGTATTTTAAGGGAATATTTTGTATTAGTTGAGGGTCTTTTTCTAAGAGGCTACGGTAGATTTCTTCGGGGGACTGTAATAATAGTTGAGCTTCGCGATCTAGTGTTTTGATAAGCAGATGTTCTAAAATATCTGTTTTTATCTGTAAGAATTCCTTTTGCTGTATTAGTGCCATTAAATGCTCACGTCCTATTTTATAGGCTGTAACGCTTTTTAGTGCTTGTATTGAGAGTAGTGAAGAGGCGTGGTGTACAAAGGATGTGAATGAAAGGAAAAACTGGTTGGGAAAGAGGAACTCAACTGTTGTTTCCTTATCGGTAGTAGGGTTGTAATAAAAGAAGCGTACTATGCCCTTAGTTAGGTAATACAATGAGTTTTCTATTTCACCAGCACGAGTAATGAGTTCGTTTTTAGCGAAATGTACTTCGGTAAAGTGCTTACTTAAAAAATCGGGGCTTAGGGTCATAGAGCTTTTATTTTTCTACTTTTTTTCTCATTTCATTGAGTTTCATCAGTGCTTCGACGGGGGTTAGGGTATTGATATCTAAACTGAGAAGGTCGTCCTTGAGTTCTTCTAACAAAGGGTCGTTCATATCGAAGAAGCTGAGTTGCATTTCTTTCTGTGCGTTTTTAACTACTTCGGCAGTAGGGGCTACATTGTGACTTTCTTCTAACTTTTTAAGCATTTTATTGGCTTTCTGTATCACGAATTGGGGCATACCTGCCATTTTGGCTACGTGTATACCAAAACTGTGTGCAGAACCTCCTTCTACTAACTTACGCAAGAATAATACGCTATCTTTAGTTTCTTTTACCGATACATTAAAGTTTTTAATCCGCTCGAACTGCTCACTCATTTCATTGAGTTCGTGGTAATGGGTAGCAAATAGGGTTTTGGCTTTGCTGGGGTGCTGGTGTAGGTATTCGGCTATAGCCCACGCTATGGAAATACCATCGTAGGTGCTGGTGCCGCGCCCTATCTCGTCCAACAATACTAAACTTCTGTCGGAAATATTGTTCAGTATAAGGGCGGCTTCATTCATTTCGACCATAAAGGTAGATTCGCCCATCGAGATGTTATCACTTGCACCTACACGGGTAAATATCTTATCGACTATGCCTATACGTGCTTGGGAAGCTGGTACAAAACTGCCTATCTGCGCTAAAAGTACTATGAGGGCTGTTTGGCGCAATATTGCCGATTTACCCGACATATTAGGTCCGGTAATCATTATGATTTGCTGTTTGTCACGGTCTAAATACACATCGTTGGCAATGTAGGGGGTACCTACGGGTAACTGTTTTTCGATTACAGGGTGGCGTCCTTCTTTTATGTCGATAAGGTACTCATCACTCATTTCGGGGCGGTGGTAGTTGTTTTCCATTGCTAAGGTAGCAAAACCACAAAGGCAATCCAACTGACCTATAAGGGTGGCGTTTGTTTGTACCGCGCCTATATATTCACTGATGAAGGCAATGAGTTCGGCATATAGGGCTTGTTCTATCTGGGCTATTTTTTCTTCGGCTCCTAATATTTTGGCTTCGTATTCTTTAAGCTCGTCGGTAATATAACGCTCGGCATTTACGAGGGTTTGCTTGCGTATCCAATCTTCGGGTACTTTGTCCTTATGGGTGTTGCGCACCTCGATATAATAGCCAAACACGTTATTGTTATCAATTTTAAGTGAGGGGATACCTGTACGCTGTGTTTCACGCAGTAAGAGGTCGTCCAGATAACTTTTGCCTGAGTGTGATAGTTTTCTCAGTTCATCTAACTCTGCCGAAAAGCCAGCTGCTATGGCATTGCCTTTGGCTATATTCACAGGGGCATCATTATTAAGGGTTTGGGCAATACGTGCGCTAAGCTGCTCACAGCCGTGTAGCTTATCGGCTAAGAGGCTTAAGGACTCGTTATCGGATAGGAGGCACAGTTCTTTAATAAGGGGTATATGCTCCAGCGAGGCGCGCAGCTGTACCACCTCACGAGGGGTAATTTTTAGAGTAGCGACTTTTGAGATGAGTCGTTCGATATCGCCTATACGGCTTAGTGCTTCTTTAATTTTATCGAGTACATCAATGTGTTTTAGTAGGTAATGAACTACCTCGTGGCGTTGCTGTATTTTGTCTAACTTTTTGAGGGGTAGGGCTACCCAACGCTTTAGGGTACGGCTGCCCATATTGGTAAGGGTTTTATCAATCACATCTAACAAGCTTACCGAGGGGCTGCTATTGCCTGCATAAAGTTCTAAGTTACGGATAGTGAATTTATCTAACCATACATAAGCCTCTTCGGCTATGCGCTGTATGGCGGTGATGTGTTGCAGTTGGTGGTGTTGGGTTTCGGAAAGGTAGTACAGCACTGCCCCTGCCGTGAGTAAGGCTTCGGTAAGTTCATCGACTCCGAAACCTTTTAGGGAGTTTGTTTGGAAGTGTTGTGTAAGGAGTTGTTGGGCGTAATCATCTTTAAATACCCAATCGTCTAAGTAAAAACAATGAAAGTCGTCACCAAAGAGTTCGGCAAAGGTGCGTTTTTGGTGTTTGGCAATGAGCAATTCACTGGGGCGGAAGTGTTGTAACAGTTTATCGGTGTAGTTAGTATCACCTTGTGCTACGAGGAACTCACCTGTTGAAATATCTAAAAAAGCGATTCCGCACAGCTGTTTGCCTATCCATACGGAGGCTAAAAAGTTATTGCTTTTGCTCTGTAGGATATCGTCATTCAGGGCGACCCCTGGGGTTACTAATTCGGTAACGCCTCGTTTTACGATGCCTTTGACTAGCTTAGGGTCTTCCAGCTGGTCGCAGATAGCTACGCGGTAGCCGGCTTTTACTAATTTAGGCAGGTAGGAGTTGATAGAATGGTAAGGGAAGCCCGCCAGCTCACTTCGTTCGGTGCCGTTATTGCGGTTAGTGAGTACAATATCGAGCGTATGAGCGGCTTTTACGGCATCTTCACCAAAGGTTTCGTAAAAGTCACCTACTCTAAAAAGCAGTAAAGCATCGGGGTACTTGCTTTTTATTTGGTTGTACTGCTTCATCAGCGGAGTTTCTTTAGCCATTCTTGTCGGTATTTTTGTTTTGGGGCAAAAGTACGAATAATTTGGTAGATGGCAAAAATTAGTGGTTAGTTGCTAATCACTAACCACTAATGACTAACTCTTTACTTTAAATTCCATTTTTGCTCGCCTACTAAATCGATGATTTCTTGGGTTTTCTTAGCATCATCTAAAATGATAGTACCTTGGGTGTTGGGTAGTCTACCTATAAAATACTTTAAGGAAGCTGTAGAAATAATAGTATTTTTCAAAATTATTTTTTCAATATAATAATTAGCTTTTACAGTATCTATACTATTTCTGCACTGTGTGCCTTCTAAGGATAAATATTTTAAATTAGGCATATCGGCAAAACGGAAGTTCACAGAATTTAGATTTTTACAATTTACAACCTCTAAATTATTTAACTCTTTGTATGTTGCGTTTGTTGAAATAGCACGTAACATTTCATTATTACCTATAACAATATTTGTAAGGGCTGTGTTTTTATCAAGCTTTAAGCTTGTGATTTTTGAATTTGTAATTTGTATTATCCTAAGTTGGGTATTATGGCTTAGATCGACAGAGTTCAACTTCTCACCTGATAAATACAATCGTTTTAGCTCGGGAAGATTCCTGAAATCTATTTTTGTGAAATCATTATTTCTCAGTTCTATTATTTCGAGCTTGTTATGAGGGAAGAAGGTGTTTTCATTTAAGGCATTCCCATTAACACGTACAGTGGTAAGCAGCTCGTTATTGCGGACATCTAACTTCTCTAAATCATTTGTTGGATGACATTCTAAGCTTTTCACCCTGCCGTACACTTTGTAAACCTTGTGTCTGGGGGTAAAAGAAAGGTAATTAGAGTCCTTAAGCAAGAGGTCGGTATTTTTGTCGTAATTACCATTATTGTTTATATCTACCCATACGCTTTTCCTATCCGAATCGGTTTCGGTACCTAAAGTAAGTTGCTGCTCTTTAGGCTGGTTTTTAACCGCAAGAATAATGAAGTGTTTGGTATCGAGCCCTTCGGTAATGAAATGACCTTCCTTGACGCTTTCGTTTCCTGCTTCGTCCTTAACTTTTAGCCTTACTTTGTATTGGGTGTTAGGGGTAAGGTTTTTGATAGTGTAGTTCAAAATACCAACAAGGGGTTCACTACAATTTTCTTTGCCACTGCTTTCGGCTATCCAGCACACTTGGTAAGAGAGTTTGCTTTTTTCGGTGATGTTATCGGTAGCTTCTCTCCACGATACAGTAGCTTCGGTTTCATTGGCTGAAACGCTTGGTGTACCCATTTCGGGGGCTTTGGTATCGTGGCTGTAAAAGGATGTTTGTTTGTACTCGGTTTTATTTTGCTTTTTGTCCCAAACCGATAGAAATAGTGCGTATTTGGTATTGGGGGTAATTGTGATTTCATACTTAGTAACGCCTGTAAGGGAACCACTATTTCCTTCTTCATTGGTAGATAAATTTATCCAAGACAGCCAATATTCAAGTTCGTTTTGTGGGGTTTTGTTATCGGTAGCGGGTGTCCATTCTACCACTGCTTTATCCGAATCTTTGAGTTTTATACTGCTAATAGTACCCGCTTTAGGAGCTTCGGTATCGGCATCTTCGGAGGCAGCATCGGTGGTAACCTCTTTTGCTTCGTACTCGGTAGCGTTATTTGCCTCATCTATTACTTTTACCTTTACCACGTAGGTAGTTTTTGGGGTAAGCCCTGTAAGGGTAAAGGCAAACGTATTTTTACTTAGCGGGGAGGTTTCTACCTCGCCACTACCTTTTACCTCGTAAAGTACTTGGTAGCGCAAGTTTTCGGTAGCGGTTTTGTTATCGGTAGCAGCTGTCCATTTTACCAACACACTGTTAAAAGTAGCGGTAGCCTCCGTAATAGTGCCTGCTTTAGGTGCCTGGGTATCGGCATCGGCAGGAGCAGCACCGGTAGTTACCTCTTTTGCTTCGTACTCGGTAGCGTTACCCGCTTCGTCCATTACTTTTACCTTTACTATATAGGTAGTTTTCTCGGCAAGCCCTGTAAGGGTAAGTTCCAGCATATTTTCATTTAGCTCGGAGGTTTTTACCTCGTCACTACCTTGTACGTTGTACAGCACTTGGTAACGGAGTTTTGCGGCAGTGGTTTTGTTGTCGGTAGCCGCTGTCCATTTTACCAACACACTGTTAAAGGCAGTAGCGGTAGCCTCCGTAATAGTACCCGCTTTAGGCGCCTCAGTATCGGCAGGGAGGTCGGGTACTTGTTTACCGCCTTCTATTTTGAGGGCTTGCCACCCGCGTTCTTTGGCAGCTATTAGCACGGCTTCGGTTACGGTATTACCATCGTCTGTAGCCTTTCGCAATACAACTTCGGCAGCACTTGTAGCGGTAGGCAATGACTTTACAAGGTCTAACAAGGCTTTTTCGGACAAGTTATTGTCGGCAATATTTAGCTTGGTAAGGGCTTCATTGCTGCGCAGGTCGGCAGCAGTAAGGGCGTTACCCGAGGCGTTTAACTCGGTTACCTTGCCATAGACAGTAAAGACTTTGTCGGTTACTTTAAAAGTAACAGGCTTGCTAAAGTCGGTTACCTTCACATCGTCTCCGTCAAAGATACCATTGTTATTAGTATCTACCCATACATCGGTAGCAGTGACGGTAGCCCCTACTGCGGTAAGGCTAAGGGTAGTATCGGACGTGCTACCGGTAGCAAACGCCATATAAGGTTGCGCGACATCTACTTTGGGCTGGGGTGTCCAGTCGCTGAGGTGTTCAGGGGTTTCTATTTTGGTAGGCACCTCTGGCTCATCATTATGGTTTTTAGAGCAGTTAGCCACAGTAGCAGCTGCTACAAGGAGCGTGAGCAAAGCCCCTTTTCTGAAGTTTATTATTTCTTTCATAAGTTTCTCTCCCCCTACCCCCTCTACAAAGGAGAGGGGCAAGCCGAAAATGGGAGTACGCGGCGGTTTTTTAGGGGTTAGTGGATAGGGGTTAGGGTATCCGAATTTGCTAATTTGCTAATTTCCAAATTTGCTAATTCCCACTAATGACTAGCGACTAATTTTAAGGATTTACGAGCCAATGTTTGACTTTTGATAAGTATTCCTTCACGGCATCGGTAGCTTGGGCAGGGCTTAAGTATATACTGCCCTCTTTGTCTTTCTCGTATGTAGGGAGCTGCTGTAGAAAGTCCATAAGGGCGGTGCCTTGTAAGCCTTTACCCTCTTGGGTAAGCTTAATTTTTACTTTGTTTAGTGCTTTGTTCCCTGCTACGTTTAGCTTAGTAAGAGGGGTAAATGAAGCGCGTAAATCTGTAAGATTAGGCTGATGCGAAAGGTCTAAGGTAGTAAGCCCTGTGTTATCAACAAATAGTGTTTGAAGTTTGTTATTATTACTAAGGTCTAAGCTTTTGATACTTTTGCATTCAGATACTATTAAAGTTTGAAGCTCGGTAAAGGAGCTGGTATTGATAGTAGTGAGTGGGGTCGTTTCGTTTACATTTAAATAGGTAAGCCCCTGAGGCAACTGGCTATTTTTTAGCGTATGGCTGTCGATGGTTAACGTTTTTATAGCTTCTAAATGCGCTATAGAGGAGAGCTTGTTGTCTTCAACTTCCAACTGTATAAGAGCAGGGTTATGACTGATATCTATAGCAGTAAGCTGGTTGTCTTCACAATTCAGATACCACACTATACCATAGATTCTAAATGTTTGGGCTTGAAGGGTGTAGTTAGCATCGTCAAATATAGTTTTTTGGTCAATATCTTCGTCCCATTTGCCATTGTTGTTAAGGTCTAACCACACCCCTGCTCTGTTTGCTTTGTATGCATCTATATTAAGCTTTACCTTTTCGCCTACGGCTTTGTCGGTGGTAAGCACTATATAGTGAGAGGTATTAAGCTCCTCAGTTTTAGGCTCTTCTTTTTTGGCAGTAGTAAAAGTCTTTTCGGGGTATTTAGCTTTGTTATTGGCTTTGTCCAAAACCTCTACCCATACGGTGTAGGTGGTGCTGGGGGTAAGTCCTTCTATTGTATAACTGAAAAAAGCTGCCTTAGGGGTGCCGCTGTTCTTTACTTCGGTACTGCCTTCGGCTTTCCAAAACACTTGGTAGCGCAACCCCTCAAAAGAGGTTTGGTTATCTTTGGCGGTCTCCCAGCTAAGGGTAGCGGTTTGGTCGGTTACAGCTATCCTCTCACTAATAGTAGCAGGGGTAGGAGCTTCCGTATCGGGAATGGCAGCGGTAGTAACTTCTTTGGCTTCGTACTCGGCAGCGTTATTGGCTTCGTCTAGCACCTTTACCTTTACTACATAAGTAGTCTTTTCGGGAAGCCCTGTAAGGGTAAGTTCCAGCCTATTCGCGGTTAGCTCGGAGGTTTTTACCTCGCCACTGCCTTTTACTTGGTAAACCACTTGGTAACGCAATTTTTCGGCAGCGGTTTTGTTGTCGGTAGCAGCCGTCCATTTTAAGCTAAGGCTGTTAAAAGTAGCGGTAGCCTCACTAATAACACCCGCCTTAGGGGCTTCGGTGTCGGCAGCTTCAGGGGCGGCGGGGGTGGTAACTTCTTTTGCTTCGTAGTCGGTAGCGTTGCCAGCCTCGTCTAACACCTTTACCTTTACAATATAGCTGGTTTTTTCGGCAAGCCCTGTAAGGGTAAGTTCCAGCATATTCTCTTTTACTTCAGAGGTTTTTACCTCGCCACTGCCTTGTACGTTGTACAGCACTTGGTAACGCAGCTTTT
>CAUREJ010000061.1:0-12311 GCA_963523735.1 uncultured Capnocytophaga sp. | reverse complement strand
CACAGGTACCTTATTATATATAGGGTTACAAGAAGGTGAAGGAGCTAAAGTAGATGCTCTATTAGCTATTATTGGTAAAGAAGGGGAAGATATTTCGGCTCTGATAGGTGGAGGTGCTACAGCAGCTGCCCCTGCTCCTGCCGCTGAAGCTGCACAACCTGCAGCTGCTCCAGCTCCAGCTCCCGCAGCAGCTATGCCTGCAGGTGTAGAGATTGTTACTATGCCTCGCCTTAGTGATACTATGACTGAGGGTACTGTAGCTACTTGGCTTAAAAAAGTAGGTGATACTGTAAAAGAAGGTGATATCTTAGCAGAGATAGAAACCGACAAAATTACTATGGAATTTGAATCATTCTATAATGGTATTTTGCTTTACGTAGGACTAAAAGAAGGCGAGAGTGCTTCAGTTGATTCATTATTGGCTATTATAGGTCCTGCAGGTACCGATGTGAATGCCGTATTGGCAGCAGCTCAAGGAGGTGCTCCTGCCGTTGCCGCCCCTGCTGCCGAAAGCAAACCAGCTGAAACAGTAGCTCCTGCAGCAGCAACCGTAGCTAATGCTAACGACCGTGTATTTGCTTCGCCTTTGGCTAAGAAAATAGCACAAGATAAAGGTATTAACCTATCGGAAGTAAAAGGCTCTGGCGAAAATGGACGTATTGTGAAAAAAGACGTTGAGACCTTTACACCAAGTGCTAAAGCGGCAGCTCCTGCAGCAGCAAGTACTCAAGCTGCTATCCCAACAGTTATACCTGTAGGTGTAGAAGCTACTGAAGAGGTGAAGAACTCACAAATGCGCAAAACAATTGCTAAACGCTTAGCTGAATCTAAATTCACTGCACCTCACTACTATTTAGCTATTGAAATTGATATGGAGAATGCTATGGCTTCACGTGCTCAAATCAATAGCTTGCCTGATACTAAAATATCATTTAATGATATGGTAGTGAAAGCGTGCGCTATGGCTCTTAAAAAACACCCTCAGGTAAATACCTCTTGGAAAGGTGACACTACCCTTTATAACAAACATGTAAATGTAGGGGTGGCTGTAGCAATTGAAGATGGTTTAGTAGTACCTGTTATCAAATTTACGGATACACTTACCTTAACACAAATAGGTGCTTTGGTGAAAGACTTAGCTGGTAAGGCTCGTAACAAGAAACTTACTCCTGCCGAAATGGAAGGTAGCACTTTCACAGTGTCTAACTTAGGTATGTTCGGGGTAGATGTATTTACTTCTATCATAAATCAGCCTAACTCGGCTATTCTTTCAGTAGGTGCTATTGTTGAAAAACCTGTAGTGAAAAACGGACAAATAGTAGTAGGACACACTATGCAAGTAACCCTTGCTTGTGACCACCGTACTATTGACGGTGCTACAGGGGCTCAGTTCTTACAAACCCTAAAAACCTATATTGAAAACCCTGTAACTATGTTGGCATAGCCTCATTATTACTGAGTTATAATTTTAAGCCCCTAATGCTATAATAGTGTTAGGGGCTTTTTATTGACTATTAACTGAATTAATGGAAACTTTTTTTGTTTATTAAGTTTTTTCATCGTACCTTTGCGCCCTATTTAGAAGAAGAAACAACAAATGAATTTAATTAAACTTTCTATCAAGCGACCTAGTGTTCTGATTGTAATGCTTTTACTGCTGCTCCTTGGCGGCTTTTATTCGTATAAATTATTGAATTACGAACTCATTCCGAAGTTTGAAGTGAACGTGGTAACAGTTTCGACAGTGTACCCCGGTGCATCACCTTCTGAAATTGAGAGTACCGTTACTAAAAAGATTGAAGACGCGGTATCGTCTTTAGAAAATATCAAGAAAATACTATCATATTCATACGAGAGTATTTCGATAGTAGTTGTGCAACTTAATAACGGGGCAAATGTAGATAACACTCTGAACGATGCCCAGCGAAAGATTAATGCTATTAGGGCTAATTTGCCTACCGATGCCAAAGAGCCTTCACTGAGCAAATTCTCTCTTTCAGACTTGCCTATCATATCAATAGGGGTTACCTCGAACCTATCGGAACAGGATTTATACGATTTGGTGGAGAAGAAAATACAACCTGAGCTATCACGGGTGAACGGGGTGGCACAAGTAAACATTGTTGGGGGACGCAAACGCGAAATACGCATAAGCGTAGATGCTAAAAAATTAGAAGGTTACGGTCTTTCAATAGCTCAAGTACAACAAGTTATTGCGGCATCGAATATGGAAATTCCTGCGGGTAAGCTCAAAACTCGTGAAAATAACACTTCTATCCGCTTGCTGGGTAAAATACAAGATATTGAGCAATTACGCAATCTTACCTTAGCTTCACACAATGGTATTGAAATACACCTATCGGATGTGGCTGATGTGCAAGATACTGAAGAAGATGCTGAGAAAATAGCTCGTATTAATCAAGAAAATACACTCCTTTTACGAGTATTAAAACAAACAGATGCTAACGCGGTAGCTGTAAGTGAATTGGTACGCAAAAAGATGGGTCAAATAGAGAAAACATACCAAAATGAAGGTGTAAAAATGCTCTTAGCCGAAGATACCAGTGAGTTCACCTTAAACGCTGCTAATTCGGTAATGTTTGACCTTATTTTGGCTATTATATTAGTGGCTGTGGTGATGTTCTTCTTCCTTCACAGTTTGCGCAATGCCCTTATTGTAATGGTATCTATTCCTACTTCATTAATTGCTGCCTTTATAGGTATGTATTTCTTTGGTTTTACCCTGAACTTGATGAGCTTGGTAGCTCTCTCGATGGTGGTAGGTATTTTGGTGGACGATGCTATCGTGGTATTGGAGAATATTCACCGCCATATGGAAATGGGCAAAAACAAAGTACGCGCTGCCTACGATGGCTCTAAAGAAATTGTTCTTACTGTAATGGCGATTACATTAGTAATTGTGGTGGTATTTGTTCCTATATCTATAGGTGATTCGATTGTAGTGAATATCTTGCGTGAGTTCTGCTTAACGGTAGCTATTGCTACTATGCTTTCCCTCTTAATGTCGTTCACAGTAGTCCCTTGGTTGTACTCACGTTTTGGTAAATTGGAACACGCTAACCCTAATACCTTTTTCGGTAAAATATCTATAGGTTTTGAGAATGGCTTAAAACAATTTACTCAGTTATTTTCAGACCTTTTGATATGGGTGTTTGCTAACAAATGGAAAACTATTATCTTAGTATTCTTCCTTTTTGTAGGCTCGTGTTCACTTATTCCTACGGGCTATATCGGTGCTGAATTTATGCCTAATATGGATAGAGGTAAATTTTTGGTACAATTTGAGCTAAACAAAGATGCGTCATTAGAACAGACAAACTTTATTACCCAGAAAGCTGAAAACTATCTTCGCAATCTAAAAGTAGAAGGTACCGATAAACCTTTGATAGAAAGAATGATTACTACTGTAGGACAAGCTACTAGTAATATGGGAGGAACACAAGCTACTCCGTACAAATCGGAAATACAGCTTAACCTTATTGATAAGAAAGAGCGAGAAGAATCCAGCAAGGTAATTGCAGCGAGGTTAAAACGAGAACTAAGTCAGTACTTGGTAGATGCGAAAGTTAAAACAGTGCCTGTGGGTATGATGGGCGCTGAGCAAGCTCCTATTGCCTTAGTAGTTACTTCGGATAATGTAGAGGCTGCCCAAGAGTACGCTGAAAAAACAGCTGAACTGCTTAAGACCGTAGAAGGTGCTACCGAAATTAAACTTACTTCGGAATCGGGGAACCCTGAAATAAATGTACAGCTTGACCGTGATAAAATGACGATGTTGGGGCTTAATATCGCTACTGTTGGGGTTACTATGCGTACGGCTTTTAACGGTAATGATAGTAGTAAGTTCCGCACTGGCGACTCGGAGTATGATATTAATATTTTATTTGAAGATAGCAATAGACAATCTATAGCTGATATTGAGAATATGATGTTCCTAAACCAAGCTGGACAACAAGTAAAACTATCACAGTTTGCCACTATTAGCTATGCTTCGGGTCCTACTCAGTTAGAGCGTTACGACAAATCACCTTCGGTGACTGTGCAAGCCCAGTCGGTTGGTAGACCTACAGGTACTATAGTATCGGAATGGAAATCTAAAATACAAACTTTAGAAAAACCTGCTAATGTACAATTTGTATTCTCGGGTAACCAAGAGATGCAAGATGAAGGATTCGGTACTTTATTAGTATCACTATTTGCAGCTATCTTGTTGGTTTATATGGTTATGGTGGTGTTATACGACAGTTTCTCACGTCCGTTTGTGGTATTATTCTCTATTCCTCTGTCATTTATTGGGGCATTATTAGCTTTAGGTTTGGCTAATATGTCGCTTAATATCTTTACTATTTTAGGTATTATTATGCTTATTGGGTTGGTAGCTAAGAATGCTATTATGCTTGTAGACTTTGCTAACCACCGCAAAGAGGAAGGTGAAGATACCATTACAGCCCTTATACAAGCGAACCACGCCCGTTTGCGACCTATCTTGATGACTACTATTGCTATGGTGGCTGGTATGATACCATTGGCTATTGCCAGTGGGGCTGGTGCTGAGATTAACAACGCTTTGGCAATTGTTATCATAGGGGGGCTTATTTCCTCTTTGTTCCTAACGCTTATCATCGTGCCTTTGGTGTACTTGATTTTCGACAATATAAACAAGCGTTTTGTTAAAGGTGCTAAGATAGATTACGACAAACTAATGATAGCTGATTACGAACATCGTGAAATAAAAGGAGAACACGAATAGGCTATCCTACTGTTCTTCTAAAACAGCATATAAAAAAGGCTGTACTGAGCATAAAAACTCGGTACAGCCTTTTTTATTTTACCTACGAGGCATAAGTTATTGCCCCCACGTATCGGGACTTTTGCGCCATTGCTGGAGGGTTTCCAGTTCTTCTTCCTTAATTCGACCAAAAAGCAAGGCTTTTTTAAGTAAACTATCGTAATCACCAGCGGTGTAAAGAGGTACTTTTTCTTCAGCAAAACGCTGGTTGGCTACATCAAAATTATAAGAGAAAAGGGCTATCATACCCAGTACCTCAGCTCCGTGCTCACGAAGGGCTTTTACTGCGTTTAGGCTGCTCATACCGGTACTGATAAGGTCTTCTACTACTACTACTTTTTGACCTGAATGTAACAAGCCTTCAATTTGGTTTTGCCTTCCGTGTTTTTTGGGTTCAGGACGCACATATACAAAAGGCAGTTCGAGGGCATTTGCCACTAACATACCTATACCTATTGCCCCTGTAGCTACCCCTGCAATGACTTGTACATCGGGATATTTTTCTTTTATACCCTTCACCAATACGCGGGTGAAGTAGCTTCTAACCTCTGGAAATGAGAGGATTATACGGTTATCACAATAAATTGGTGATTTCCATCCACTTGCCCAAGTAAAATAATTTTGAGAATTCAATTTTATTGCGTTAATTTGCAATAAAAATTCGGCTGTACTTTCAGCCACTATACTATCAAATACCATAATGTTATGTATGAAATTTTTTTAGACGATAAGTCGATTATTTTGACAAATGTACGTGAAAATATTGAGAGTGACAAATATTTTCAGTTAAAAGATATGACCCTTGAGGCTATCTTACGGGAAATCAATGTAAAAGGGGTTGATAAAATCTACTTATATCACCCTAAGGAAGAAAAACTTTTGAAGAAATTCAAGAAACTTATCCCTACCATTAAGGCTGGCGGAGGCATTGTTACCAACCCAGAAGGGAAGCTACTGATTATGAAGCGCAGAAGTAAATGGGACTTTCCGAAGGGCAAGAAAGAAAAGGGTGAAAACATTGCTACTTGCGCCCTACGTGAGGTAGAGGAAGAAACAGGGGTAAAGAAACTGCTTATTCAGCGGTATCGTATGACTACTTACCACATTTTTAAACGCGATCACGAGTACTACCTGAAGGAAACTGTTTGGTATGATATGACTACGACCTATAAAAAGAAATTAGTTCCGCAAAAAGAAGAGGATATTGAAAGGGTATACTGGAAAGATGAAGATGAAGTACGTGAGCTTATTAAGGATACGTACAAAAATATTCAGAAGTTATTCAGTTAGTTTTGTGATTAGGGAGGATAGCATTAACGCAGTATAGTGAAAAATTGAGTTTTCTGCGTTTGAGTTAAAAAACAGAAAAATATACTATTTTTAGATGATTTGACAGAAACAGTAGGCTTGTGCTTTGAAAGCTCATCCTTCGCTCATAGTTCGCTTATAGTTCGCTCATCCTTCACTCAACGCTTAAACAGAATTTTTTTCTGTTGGGGTATAGATGAAAACTTGGTGCTTTTGAGCTATATTTTTCGTGCATTTGGCATAGGGTGTCAATATTAAAAAAAATGATAAAAAATATATTTATAGTAGGCTTAGGAAGTTTTGCTGGAGGGGTGTTGCGCTATGTACTCTCGATGCTGCTGAGCAAGGTTGGAAAAATACTTGCTTTCCCCATAGGCATTTTTGTTATAAATATCTTAGGGTGCTTTGCTATAGGAGTGCTTTACAGTTTTTTTAAAGAGAAAACGGCTACCCCTACCCTACCCTTGCTCCTAATAACAGGACTCTTAGGTGGATTCACTACGTTCTCGACTTTTTCGTTGGAAACACTACAGCTTTTACAAGAGAATGAGGGGCTAAAAGCAACTTTTTATGTGGTAGGAAGTGTAGGTTTAGGTATTTTGGCGTGCTTTTTGGGGAGTAAAATCTATAATTAATATAAAAAGATATGAAGAAATTTTTGTTAGGTATGGCAGTAGCAACTGTTTTGTTACTTTGCTTTAAGTATTTTGTAGATAAAAAAGAAAGTCAAGAACGCTTGGAAGCTGAATCGGCATTGATACAAACCCAAATAGCTAATGTGAGCAAACTTGTTGTTACTGAAGGACATTTTACTGAAATCTTGAACTATAGTGATACTAAAAAGTACTTTATGGATTTATTTTCATTTGATAAACAAATCCTTACTGTAGTAAATGCTGATGTAACGGTAGGATATGACTTACATCAGGTAGATTTTGAGGTGAATGAAGAGTTGAAAAAGGTTATTATCAAGCATATTCCAGAAGCTGAAGTGAACATCTACCCTACTATGAAATATTACGATGTTAGTCAAAGCCAAGTGAATCCTTTTAGTCCGCAAGATGTGCAGAAGATACAACAAAAAGCACAGGCTATGTTAGAGCAAAAGATAGAAAATTCGCCTTTGAAGCGCAATGCTGAAAACCGCCTTATTAGTGAACTTTCCTCACTTATTTTCGCTACAAGAGCTGTAGGATGGACATTGGAGTACCACAATACGCCTATTGCAAGCGAGGAAGACCTTAAAGCCATTAAAAATTGATAATTAATAAATATGAAAAAGATTGAAATCCCCGAAAATTGGGCTGTCTATATCGGCAGAGTAGAAGATAAGCCCTCTGTGTTTCGCCTGAATTTAGGTATAGGCGAAATAGATTTACCTATAGATGGTTATACCCAATGCGTAAGGCTAAACCTTGTGCTTAATGCTCCCGATGAAAACGGTTTTAGCAGCAATGAAGAAAGGGAACGCTTATACGATATTGAAGATATTGTAATGCCCGCGTTAAAAGAAACTGACTTTTTGGCAGGTGTAGTAACTTATCAGGGTAATATAACTTGGTTCTACTACACTCCAAATGCTCCGCGCTTGGCAGAAAGCATTAAAAATGTATTTGCTAACATTAGTGATTACGATGCTGAAATACGTGTGGTAGATGACCCCGATTGGGAAATATATACTGACTATCTTTACCCTAATATCTATGAACATCAGGGTATTAAAAACGATAGCGTACGTAGACATTGCCGTGAATCGGGCGACCATACTGACAAAGAACGCCCTATAGAACACTGGCTGTACTTTGATACTGAAGAGGATATGAACAACGCCCTTGATAAAGTTAAAGCTCTGGGCTACAAAATAGAAGATAGTGGCAAGGTAGAGCCCGAAGAGGATAATGCTACTGAAGAAGCTTACTATCACCTTATCCTTTCCAAAATTAATACCGTAGATGACATTGATGGAGATACGTGGGATTTGATTGATGTTGCTCTTGATACCAACGGACAGTACGATGGTTGGGAAACAGTATTAGTTAAGTAACAATAAATAATTAGCAATTAATTAATGAACTTAGAAAGTAAGAAAACAACTATATCCAAGAGTGCTAAAGACCTTTTTGCACTCTTGGAAAATGTAGCAAACTTTGAACGACTGATGCCTGATAACATCAGTAAGTTTGCACTGCTTAGCAATAACTCGTTTGTATTTGCCCTAAAAGGGATGCCTGAGATTTCATTAGAAAAGAAAAGCAGTACCCCTAACAGTCAGTTGGTATTGGGTGAAGCAAATGGCAAGATACCTTTTCAACTGACTGCTAATATAACCGAAATAGCGGCTAATGAAAGCGAAGTGCAACTACTATTTGAGGGTAATTTTAATCCTGTAATGGCAATGATGGTCAAAACACCTATCAGCAAGTTTATGGAAACCTTAGTAACTAAAATGCAAACATTGTAATGGCTGGAAATAGTATAGGCACGCTTTTTAAGCTCACTACTTTTGGAGAATCACACGGGGAGGCAATTGGAGGGGTGATTGATGGCTGTCCGCCTAACATTCTTTTAGATTTTGAAGCGATACAACACGAGCTTGACCGACGACGCCCAGGACAATCGGCTATTGTAACTCAGCGAAAGGAGGGGGATAAGGTGCGTTTTTTATCGGGTATCTTCGAGGGGAAAACCACTGGTACCCCTATTGGCTTTATCATTGAAAACGAAAATCAACATTCGGCTGACTATGCTCATATTGCAGAAGTGTATCGCCCCAGCCACGCCGATTATGTATATCAGCAAAAGTATGGTATTCGCGACTATCGTGGTGGGGGACGCTCGTCGGCACGCGAAACAGCCTGCCGTGTAGTAGCTGGGGCTATTGCTAAGCAAGTACTGAAAGGAGTACAAATTACGGCTTATGTATCGGGAGTAGGTGAATTACATTTAAACACGCCTTATACCGAACTCGATTTAACCATAGCCGAAACCAATGCAGTACGCTGTCCTGACCCTGTTTTAGCAGAGCAAATGGAAGCCTATATCAAAGCCATACGCAAGGAGGGTGATACGGTAGGCGGAATAGTAAGCTGTGTGATAAAAGGCGTTCCTATAGGTTGGGGAGAACCTGTGTTTGACAAGCTCCACGCACAGCTTGGTAAGGCGATGCTATCTATTAATGCCGTAAAAGGCTTTGAGTATGGCAGTGGCTTTGCAGGTACAGCCATGCGCGGCAGTCAGCACAATGACCTTTTTAACCCTGATGGCACTACCAAAACTAACTATTCGGGCGGCATACAAGGGGGTATTAGCAACGGTATGGACATCTATTTTCGGGTAGCCTTCAAACCCGTAGCTACCCTTATGCAGTTGCAACCTGCTCTTGATAGCAAAGGAAATATCGTAGAGATACAAGGCAAAGGCCGACACGACCCCTGCGTAGTACCCCGTGCCGTTCCTATAGTAGAAGCTATGGCTGCAATGGTACTATTAGATTTTTATTTGCTGAAAGAAGGTGTAGGGACGAGTGCCTATTCGCCTTTATAGGAATATCATAATTCAAATTCATTATTATTCAAGTGAACTCAAAAGAAATAGCAAATGGCATATTGCGTGCCGTAGCAATCATTGTTTTAGTAGTAGTAGGGCTGTATACCCTTTATTTGCTACAATCTATTATCGTTTACCTCATTGTATCATTGGTACTGACCCTAATGGGGAAACCTCTTATTCATTTCTTCCGTAAAAAACTGAAAATAAAGAGTGAAACCCTCTGTGTAATACTTACTATGTTACTCTTTGTATTGCTTAGTCTTGGGGTGTTCAGTCTGTTTGTTCCGCTACTCATATCACAAGGGAAGAACCTATCAAGTCTTAACATTGATTTACTAAAAGACAATCTTGATGTTCTTATACACCAAACTCTTAGTAAGGTAGGGTTAGAAAGAGAAGATTACTCTTTTGGAGTACAAGAGATGTTAAACTTTATCGATATTCCTAACTTCCTAAACTCATTCATTTCCTTTATCAGCGATTTTGGAGTAGGAGCCTTTTCAGTACTTTTTATCACCTTTTTCTTTATGAAAGATGGCGACAGAATACTAATTTCTTTTCTTTCGATCTTTCCTCCTAAGCGAAAACGCAAGCTAAAAACTTCTATCTTTAAGATTAATAACCTACTATCGCGCTATTTTGTAGGTTTAATACTCCAAATTACTATACTTTTTGTAATTTATACCATTGTATTACTCACTTTTGGAGTTGAAAACGCCTTCATTATTGCGCTGTTATGCGCTTTGCTAAACCTCATCCCTTATATAGGTCCTATGATAGGCTTTGTAGTAATGGCTCTACTAACAATGAGCAGTAACTTACAAAACGACTTTATGAGCGTAAGCCTTCCTACTACTATCTACGTGCTCATAGGGTTCTTAGTAGGGCAGTTAATAGACAACGTTTTCTCACAACCTATCATCTTCTCTAATTCCGTAAAATCAACTGCCTTAGAGATTTTTCTCATCACCCTTATCAGTGGTACTCTTTTTGGCATTACCGGAATGGTAGTAGCTATTCCCTCTTATACTGTAGTAAAAGTGATATTAAAAGAGTTTTTCCCTAACAATAAAATAGTAGAGATGCTTACTAAGAATCTATAGTTATGAAATACCTTATTCTTCTTTTGTTTCTTTGCTTTATGCAAAACCTTTCAGCCCAAGCAGAAGACTTAAAAGTTACCGATGCTACTAGGGCAGATAGCCTAACTGTAAAAAAGAATTGGAATGTTCGTTACAAATATGTAGAAGGATTTATCTTTAACCAAGATTATGTTATATTCCAAACCAGAGATAGCCTTTTTGTACTACACCCCGATATGCTTACTTTTAAGGTAAAAGACTATGATTATGGTATGGCTATTGATAAGAATGGAATCTATTACCAAAATAACTTTTTCCCTACAGATACTACTGGTTTTAAGATTGTAGGTTCAGACCTAATAATCGATAAAAAGGAAATAGTACCTATTTGGCGCACTCTCCAAAAGGCTTATATAGGCAACAAAGAGATTGCTATTAGCAGTCCTGCTACTTTTGAAAATATCTATTATGATTATTTAAAAGACGAACATCACCTATACTACATTAATAATAGAAAAGTAACGATAGTACCAGATGCCGACCTTGCTTCTATTCGTAAAGACTTAGCTACCGAAAACTATATTTCCGACAAAAATGGCACCTTTTACCAATCTCAACCACTTATGTATAAAGGCGAAAGGGTACAACAGCTTACTAAAAAAATACTAAAAACCTCTCAATATGTATTATACTATGATAAAGAACTTGTTGAATTGCCTAACTACTTTCATATTCCTACCCTTAAAGCTCTAAATGAGTCTTATCTCATCGACCAAAACCACGTCTATTATATTGATTACTACTCCTACAAAAAAGAAGGTAAAGACTTTAAGCTACCTATCGCAACTAAAAACCTAAGCAAAGTAAAAGTTTTTAGTCATTTCGTTACCGATGGCTATACCGTATACTTAGGCACCAAACCCCAACCTCAGTACAATGCCGCTACATTTACCGAATTTCCCGAAAACTATTACTATCAATATGACAAAAATGGAGTTTATAATTGGGATAAAAAGCTTCCTTTCAAATACTCCCAAACTCCCATTTATGGTAAAAACCTGTTTAAGGTTAAGTACGATGCCATTCTTTATGGCAACCAAGTATATGATTGCACAGATGAATACCTCATCAATAACCTCACTCCCAAAGAAATACAATTGCTAAAAGATGGTCAAATAAGTATAAATGATTTTAACTATCTAAAAGGGAAACGCATCATAATTGAAAAATCCTATGTCTATAATCTATACCAATTCAACAATCAAATTTATATAGATAAAACACCACAAAAAGGGGTAGATGCCTCTACTTTCCAAAAACTATGGTATGACATCTATAAAGATAAAAACAATGTTTATTACTATGACACAAATATGGTAACTACACCCAAACTCATCCCTATGAATGAATATGATGCTGCAACCTTAAAGGCTCTAAATCACCACTATCTATTAACCGATAAAAACTATTTGTACTTTGGCAGAATACGCCTTATCAAAAGCAATAAACTCGAAATACTCGCCATCTACCCAGGTTACCGAATGGGCTGCAGTCAAGATACA
>CAUREJ010000060.1:0-12697 GCA_963523735.1 uncultured Capnocytophaga sp. | reverse complement strand
TATTCAGATAGTTAAAAATGTTCCTTACAACCTTGGTCTGAAACTTTGGCAAAGTGTAGCGACGCAAAAGTGATTTTGAGACTTTTTGGACACCCTCTATTTGCTAATTTTCTTATTTTTCTTCCTTTATCAGAGTTTTAGATTTGTTGGACAATTTTGGCTTGTTTTGCTTGCTAACCACTAGCGACTAAAGACTAATGACTAATTTTTTGCTAATTGATAATTGTTTTGTACTTTTGCACTTCAAAGATATAAAACAATGATAAGAAAAATACTTTTTTTACCAATCTTACTACTTGCTATAGCTTGTACCGATAAACAAGAAAAAGAAATAGCCGCTATCCCAATGGACTTCAGTACCATAAGGCTCGACTCTCTCTTCGTTAAAACTCCCGATGCACAACTTTCTCATTTGTGCAAGCAATATCCTTACTTCTTTACCGCTACTATTACCGACCAAGAATGGATAGAAATACGCAACGGACTCATCTTCCCCGAGGAACCTTCAGTACAACTCCATTACACCGACTTGTACAATGAAATTAACAAAAGTCTTGGTACGCTTTCCACCGAAAAGAAGGAGTTAAAAAGTCTGTTTCAGCATATTAAGTACTACTTCCCTAAGTTCCAGCCCCCCAAGGTAGTAACCCTTATCAGCAGGGTCGATTACGAGTCGCGCGTTATTTATGCCGATAGCCTACTGCTTATAGGTACCGATAATTATTTAGGAGCTAAACACCCTTACTACCAAGATATGCAGCAGTACATAGCTGCCGAGTTAGACAAAAAATACTTAACCGTAGATGTAGCCGAAGCCTTTGCCGATAAGTTAGTCCCTCGCGGAGGGGTGTACCTCACTTTTTTAGATAATATGGTGTACGAGGGCAAAAAACTCTACCTGTTAAGCAAACTCTTGCCCCAGCGCACCATTGCCGACTTGCTGCACTACGCTCCCGATAAATATGACTGGGCTACAGCCAATGAAGCCGAGATATGGCGCTATTTTATCGAAAAACAACTGTTGTACAACACCGATAAAAAACTCTTAAGCCGTTTTATATACCCAGCACCCTTTTCCAAATTCTATTTGGAGTTAGATAACGAATCGCCAGCCCAAGTGGGGCGCTTCATAGGGTACAGAATAGTAAAAGCCTATGCCGAGAAAAACCCCGATGAGGAGTTGGTAAAATTGTTGGCTATGCAGCCCGAAGCCTTGTTTAAAGCTTCCGGTTACAAGCCTAAAAAAGATTGATAAATAAGTAAATGATTTTTGCTAATTCAAAAAGAATTATTATTTTTGCAGCAAGAATTTGCTTAGTTCTTCTTTTTAAAAATGAAAATATTAACAGCAGAACAGTTAAAAGAAGCCGATAAACAGACTCTTAATGCGCAATTAATCAGTTCGTGGCAACTGATGGAACGCGCCGCAGGGAAGCTTTATACTTGGCTCAAAAACTATCTCGACAAAAAGAAAACTATTACTATCATAGCCGGAGTAGGTAATAACGGTGGTGATGGCTTAGCCTTAGCCCGAATGCTCTCACAAGGGGGCTGGCAGGTGCATACTTTTATACTGCAAATTACCGACGAACTTTCAGCCGACTGTCAAAAAAACAAAGACCTATTAAGCAAAAATAAAATACGCGTAAAAACAATTGATAGCCATACCACCTCATCAATAGTATACGCCGATGTGATTATCGATGCTGTTTTTGGGATAGGCTTTAAGCGTACGGCTCCTAAATGGGTGCAGAAAGTTTTTGACCAGATAAATCAACAAAAAACACTCAATAAAGAGGTTATCAGTATCGATATGCCTTCGGGCTTACCTACCGATAAAGAACCTAAAGCTACCGATATTTTTGTGCAACCTAACAGAGTGCTTACTTTTCACTGTCCTAAATTGCCGTTCTTATTGCCCCGTACAGGGCAGTATGTCGGTCAGTGGGAGGTATTAGACATAGGGTTAGACAAGCATTGTATAGAACAGCTTACCGCTACTTACCAATATCTTACCGAAAGCGAGGTGGAAGCACTGCTAAAACCACGTGCTAAGTTTTCACACAAAGGCACTTATGGGCACGCTTTGCTAATAGGAGGTAGCTATGGCAAAATGGGTGCCGTAGTGTTGGCAGCCAAAGCAGCCCTGCGCACAGGGGTTGGCTTGCTTACAGCAGCCATTCCGCAATGTGGCTATACGGTGCTGCAAACGGCTTTGCCCGAAGCTATGGTGCTTACAAGTGATAACGAAAAATATTACAGCGGTGTCCAAATACCTTTTAGTCCGTCGGCTATAGGGGTAGGTATGGGCTGGGGTACCCAAGCAGTTACCGCCGAAGCCTTGTCGGCTCTCTTTCAGCAGTACTCGCAAACCCCTTTTGTAATTGATGCCGATGCGCTGAACATTATAGCCCAACACCCCGCAATGCTACCCTTGTTGCCTTATCAAGCAGTGCTAACACCACATCCTAAAGAGCTTGAACGCCTTATAGGCACTTGGTCAGATGATTATGACAAGCTATCCAAAGCAAAAGCATTTGCACAAAAACATCACATAGTGTTAGTGATAAAAGGAGCCCATACTATGATTACCGATGGGCAAGCGTATTGGGTGAACGCTACCGGCAATGCAGGAATGGCTACCGCTGGCACAGGCGATGTGCTTACCGGTTGGATTACAAGCCTGTTAGCTCAAGGCTATTCACCCTTGCAAGCCGCTTGTATAGGAGTGTATCAGCACGGAGCCAAAGCCGATGAGGTAGCAGCTGCCATAGGTGAAAGCAGTTTAATAGCCAGTGATTTGTGTACCCCTATTAGGTACCAAGCTTCGGCAGTTAGGTTGCAAACCAACCCCGCCTAACAAATTCATAACTAAAAAACTAATAACTAAAAAGAATAAATAATAAGATGAAAGAAGTAAAAAGATTCTGTGTGGCAGTCTTGGCTGTGATAGCTATAGGCTGTGCTAAAACCCAAAGTGATGACCAAGCGCCTACCGAAACAATGAGTTATGCTACTAAGAATGGGAAAGTGCAACTTACCGTAGCGCGCAGTGAGTACTATGTAATAGGAGCTGTTGCCGAAATGCGTAAAATGCAAGCAAAGGAAGGGACTAATTACCGATACCTTACCCCCAACACAGCCATATTGCAAGTGAAAGCGCAAATAGGTACTTACCCCATCCGTGAAAAGTACTTAAAAGAAAAGTACCCCAAATTGCGCATAGAGCCTGTACTTATCCCTGCCGACGGAAGCAGGCGATTGCTGCTCAACGGAGGCGTAAAACTAAAACTGACCGAAGGAGCAACGATGCCCCAAGAGGTGAAAAATTTGCAATTTAGCATTCCAGAAAAAGTAGATGAGGAAGGAATGTATGAGCTAACCTCTAATTATCACACCTCAAAGGTTTTCGAGATAGTAACTCAGTTGCAAAAAGTAAAGGGCATAGAATTTGCGGAACCTGATTTTACAGACAACAGGACACCTTATAAAGATTAGAAATGCTTACCTATACAGAACAAAATATTATTAATAACTATACAGCCATTTTAAGTGGCTTGAGTAAGTTAGGAAAAATAGAACTGATACAAAAGATTACAGAGTTATTGAAAGAAGAAGAGGTAAAACCTAAAAAACTCACTAAAGAAGAAGCTTTTTTCAGTTCTTTTGGAGCTTTTGCTGATGAAAAATCAGCAGAAGAAATAGTTGCTGATATAAAAGGAAGCAGGGGGTTTGTATTGAAAAACTAAAAATAGAAAATTGGTTTAAAAGAACATCGTAAATATGGAAAGAATAGCAAGTTTTTGTATAGATCATTTAAAGTTAGAACGCGGTATTTACGTATCGCGCAAAGACTACGTAGGGAACGAAGTCCTTACTTCATTCGATATCAGAATGAAACTCCCTTACCGCGAACCAGTATTAGGTAGCCCCGAAATACATACTATTGAGCATCTTGCCGCTACTTGGCTGCGCAATAACCCCCAATGGAAAGATAAAATTATCTACTGGGGCCCTATGGGGTGTATGACCGGTAACTACCTTATTTTAGCAGGTGATTACACCTCGGCGGATATTGCCCCGCTTATTACCGAACTGTTTGAATACATAGCTGCTTTTGAAGGTGAAATACCTGGCGCTTCGGCTATGGAATGTGGTAACTTCTATAATAATAACCTCCCTATGGCAAAATATGAGGCTAAAAAATACTTAGAAGAAACCCTTTACAAACTCACCGATAAGAATTTGAATTATCCTGAATAATTAAAAAATTATGACTTATACTGTTACATTTACTGATAGTCATCCTTTTGCTACAAATCTTATGAACTTTTTAAAAACCTTTGACTTTGTAACTATTACAAAAGATACAGAGGAGATGAAACATTCTGCGCTTGTGAAAAAAGAAACGAATACTCAGCATAAAAAGTTTGAAAAGATGCTTATGCAAGGGCTAAACGAGGTAGAAGCTCATAAAAACGGGACTAAATCATTTAAAACCTTAGACCAAGTGCTTAGTGAGCTATGAATTATGTATTTTATTCAGCCGAGCTATTTGAAAAAGAGTTGAAAAAACTCTCAAAGAAATATAAGAGTTTGGGTAATGACATTAAAAAATTGTCAGAAGAAATACAGACCAATCCTTTGTTAGGAACTAACTTAGGAGATGGTATTAAGAAAATACGCTTGAGTATTGCCTCTAAAGCTCAAGGAAAAAGAGGAGGAGCAAGGGTAATTACCCACGAAATAGAAGTGCTTATTAATGAAAAAGACACTAAGTCAGTTTTATTTGTTTCTATCTATGATAAAGCAGAGTATGACACCGTCGATTTGAGTGCTATAAAGAAAATAATAAAGGCTTTTAGAGATAAACAAGCTTTAATGGCAAGTGATATTCCTTTAGAGGTATCAACTTCTGAAGAATAGAATTTGTTAAGTCTTTTATTATCCTAAATAGTTAGTCAATTAGCAAATGAAATTAAAAAATAAATTTGCAAGAGCCTATGTTTATAACTGACAGAAATAGGGAAGGAGATTGCAAAAACTGTTAGTGTAATTAGAATAAGACATACAAAAGAGATTTATAAAAAACTCAAAAATCATAAAAGAAAGATGAGTATTCAGAAAAAAGATGTATTAGAAGCCCTGCGAAAAATCACTGCCCCAGGTGAGGGGAAAAATATGGTGGATAGCGGAGCTGTACAGAACATAGTAGTATTTGGCGACGAAGTAGTGGTAGATGTCATTATTAACAACCCTAGTATGCAAGCCAAAAAACGTACCGAAGTAGAGGTGATGAAAGCTATACACGGCGAGGTAGATGAAAAAGCTAAAGTAGTAGTAAATGTAAAAGTTATAGCCCCCGAAGTACCCGAAATAAAAGGCAAACCCATACCGGGTATTCACAATATTATAGCAGTAGCCTCAGGTAAAGGAGGCGTAGGTAAGAGTACCGTTACCGCTAACTTGGCAGCTTCCTTGGCTAAGATGGGCTTTAAGGTAGGACTGCTCGATGCCGATGTGTACGGACCTTCAATGCCAATGATGCTCGGGGTAGCCGATACCCGTCCGCAGTCGGTAATAGTAGCCGATAAATCATATATACAGCCGGTGGAGAGTTACGGCGTTAAAATGCTTTCAATAGGTTTCTTTACCAATGCCAATCAGGCAGTGATATGGCGAGGCCCTATGGCAGCTAAAGCCCTGAACCAGCTTATTTTTGAGTCCTATTGGGGCGAATTAGATTTCTTACTTATCGACCTTCCTCCAGGAACAGGTGATATTCACCTAAGTATTATGCAAGCACTCCCCATAACAGGAGCGGTAGTAGTAAGTACGCCACAACAAATAGCCCTTGCCGATGCCCGCAGAGGGGTAGCGATGTTTGAACAAGAAAATATTAACGTGCCTGTGTTGGGTATAGTGGAAAATATGGCGTATTTCACCCCTGCCGAATTGCCCGATAACAAATACTATATCTTTGGTAAAGAAGGTGCTAAAAATCTTGCTAAAGAATTAGGAGTGGCTTTCTTGGGCGAAATACCATTGGTGCAAAGCATTTGCGAGTCGGGTGATAAAGGTACCCCTACCGCTTTGCAAGAAGGAACCCCTCAAGCCGAAGCTTTTACCCAATTAGCCAAAGAGGTAGTTAAGCAAGTGGTAGCGCGTAATGAAAACCTTCCACCGTCCGAGGCTATCAGAATCACCAATACAGTAGGGTGTAGTTCAGCTAATAAGTAACAGATAACAATTAATAATAATGAGTTCAGAAGAAATAAGAAGTGAGGTGATAAAAGCCTTAGATAAAATACGCCCATATCTGCAAAACGATGGAGGTGATATTACTTTGGTTGATATTGAAGATGATAAAATAGTAAAAGTGCGCTTAGAGGGTACTTGTACTAATTGCAGTGTGAACCAACTTACCCTAAAAAGTGGGGTGGAAATGACTGTTAAAGAGTTTGTTCCTCAAATAGAAAAAGTAGTTAGTGTTTAAAACTAAAAGGTTATGGCAACAAGTAAAGAAACAAAAAAAGAGTACTGGAAGCGCAAATGGCTGAGTAAATACCGCTTTGTAGTAATGGACGACAGCACTTTTGAAGAGAAAAGTTCATTCCGACTAAGCCGTATGAATATATTTGTATTTGGCTCTCTCTTTGCTTTTATACTAATAGCCCTTACTACTGTACTCATTGTTTATTCACCCCTTAGGCAGTACATATTAGGGTATGCAGCTGTCGAAAACAAACGAGAAACCCTTAGCCTGCTCTTCAAGGTCGATTCTCTTCAGCAGAAAATTCAAGATAACGAAGCTTACCTTACATCTATCAAAAAAGTGTTGGTAGGCGACCTTAAGCCGCAAGACGACAAAGAACCCCCTGGGGGCTTTAACATCTCTAATCCGCAGTACGACCCTAAGGCTTACAGAGTAACCCCTAATGGTAGAGACTCTTTGCTTAGGCGAGAAGTAGAAGCGGAAGCAGCTAAAAAAGATAGCTTGCGCTAAAAACAAAACATTTTTATCACAATGACAAAATTAAGTGTAAATATTAATAAAATAGCTACCCTTCGCAATGCACGCGGAGGCAATGTGCCCAATTTACTACAAGTAGCTACCGATGTACAACGGTTTGGCGCTGAAGGTATAACTATCCACCCACGTCCTGATGAACGACATATACGTTACCAAGATGCTTTTGATCTGCTAAAGGTGGTAACAACCGAGTACAATATTGAGGGAAATCCTGTTCCTAAGTTCATCGACTTAGTGTTGCAAGTAAAGCCTACCCAAGTAACCCTTGTACCCGATGCCGAAGATGCTATAACCTCTAACGCTGGGTGGGATACCGTGAAGCATAAAAGCTTTTTAACAGAGGTAGTTGCCGAGTTTAAACGCAATGGCATTCGTACTTCACTATTTGTAGATCCTGTTGAGGCAATGGTGGCTGCCGCTGCTGCTACTGGTACCGATAGGGTAGAGCTTTATACAGAAGGTTATGCTACCGAGTACGCGCGTGGTAATAAGAAGGGTATAGCCCCTTACGTAGCAGCTGCCCTCGAAGCCGAACGTGTAGGCTTAGGTCTTAATGCTGGTCACGATTTGAGTTTGGACAACGTAAAGTATTTTAAGGATAACATTCCTAACCTTTTAGAAGTTTCCATAGGGCACGCTCTTATATGTGAAGCACTCTATTTAGGTTTAGAAAATGTGATACAGCTCTATCTAAACAAATTGTCAAAATGACAATTTAGCCAGATTAGCTAATAATAACACATAAATATAAACAAAATGAAAACACATCTTACTTTAGGGGAGTTCATCATCCAAAATCAGAAGGACTTCCAACATTCAACCGGCGAACTTTCACGTTTGCTAAGTGCTATTAAGTTGGCTTCAAAACTCGTAAACCGCGAAGTGAACAAGGCGGGACTGGTAGAAGATATCCTTGGCGATATGGGGCAGGAAAACATACAGGGTGAGGTACAAAAAAAGTTAGATGTTTTTGCTAACGACCTCTTTATCCGCGCACTCACCCAGCGTGATGTGGTCTGTGGTATTGCCTCCGAAGAAAATGAGTTTTTTATTCCGATATCCTCTTCCGAGAACAGTCCTAACAGTAAGTATGTAGTGCTTATTGACCCCTTAGATGGCTCCAGTAATGCCGATGTAAACGTAACAGTAGGAACTATTTTCTCTGTCTATAGACGTGTAACTCCTGTTGGTACTCCTGTGCAAATGGAAGACTTTTTGCAAGAGGGCAATAAGCAGGTGGCAGCAGGTTATGTGGTTTACGGGCTTTCAACAATGCTTGTCTATACCACCGGTCACGGGGTGAATGGCTTTACCCTCGATCCTTCTATAGGAACCTATTACTTGTCGCACCCTAATATGCAGTATCCTAAAGATGGTACTATCTATTCTATTAATGAAGGGAATTACGTGCATTTTCCACAAGGAGTGAAAGATTATATTAAGTATTGCCAAGCCTTGGAGGATAATCGTCCTTACACTTCGCGCTACATAGGTTCATTAGTATCCGATTTTCACCGCAATATGCTAAAAGGAGGTATTTATATTTACCCACAAGGTACTCGTACCCCTCAAGGAAAATTGAGGTTGTTATATGAGTGTAATCCTATAGCCTTCCTAACAGAACAAGCAGGCGGTAAAGCCTCCGATGGCTATACGCGTATTATGGACATTCAGCCTACAAGACTACATCAGCGGGTTCCTTTTTTCTGTGGCTCGGAAAATATGGTGAAAAAAGCTGAGGAATTTATGAAAAAGTATCCTCACGAGAAGCCTGAATATTAAGTGATTATAAAAAGTTTCAAAAAAAAGACATAAAAAAGTTGCAAAATATTTTGGAGGTTTCAAAAAAAGTAGTACTTTTGCACCCGTAATGAAATAGCAACTGGTACCTTAGCTCAGTTGGTAGAGCAAAGGACTGAAAATCCTTGTGTCCCTGGTTCGATTCCTGGAGGTACCACGAGATCTTCTTCATAGAGGAAATTTTTCATATTTTTAAGGATTAGGAATTGCAAGAGCCTCAGTATAAGCTGAGGTTTTTGTTTTTTTATGCAGTAGCTAATCTCTCTTCTATCACTTCCTTTAAAATAGGTAAGGCGCTTAACTCAATAACTTTTGAGGCAGTGAGCAGAGTAATGACACTATGCTTGCTAAGGGTGGCAATAAAATCATTTAGGGCTGGGTTGTTCAGCAATTCGTTGGTGTACTTCTTTTTAAACATTTCATAATGGTTGTTTGTGTGGTAGCTTTGGCGCAATTCGGTACTGGGGGCAATGTCCTTAGCCCATAAATCTAATGCTAACACTTCCTTTTTAATGCCGCGGGGCCAAAGCCGATCGGCAAGAATGCGAAAACCATCGGTAGGAGAAGTGGGGTCGTAAGCGCGTTTAAATTGAATAATCATAATAATATTGTTTTTTGTGCAAAGATAGTTGTTAATTTTAATTGGAAGGAGTTATTAACAATTTTTATTGACAACTGAGGAATTATTGGTGTATTTCTGTTTAACACCTGTTGATAACCCTGTTAATAGCGTGTTGATTTTTATTGACAACTATTGCTTGCTATTACAAAAATTATTTGTACTTTTGCACCGAAAAATTAAACGAAAATATTTATCACTTAAAAAGTTTAGAAAACTATGGAAGAATTTGTAAAGTTAGTAGAGCAAATTTTGTATATGGAAAACTTCAATACTGAAGTAACCCCCGATTTAAAACAAAAATTTGTACAGTTGTACAATGCTTATGGTAATGCGGTGCCTGATAAATACAGAGGTGATGTAGCGCGTATGTTTAATAAATATGCGGTAGGGCAAACTGTGAATGCAAATGCTTTTAGCTTTAGCTACTAATGAATGTGTTAGTTACAGGTGCTAACGGACAGTTAGGACAGGAAATACAAGCTAACAAAGAGCGTCAGAGCAATTATTTTTTCACAGATGCCGAGGTGCTAAATATTACCCAAAAAGACGCGATAGAGGCTTTTGTGGTGCAAAACCGCATCGGTCTCATCGTGAATTGTGCTGCCTATACTAATGTAGATAAGGCTGAGGAGGATATAGCTCTATGTGAGGCTATTAACCATAGTGCTGTAGCTCATTTAGCATCGGTGTGCAAAGAACATAATATTTCACTCATTCATATCTCTACCGACTATGTGTTTGGTGGCACGAAAAATACACCTTATTCCGAAACAGACCCTACAAAGCCTTTAGGAGTGTATGGGCGTACCAAGCTGGCTGGCGAAGAGGCTATACAACAGGCAGAGATTGATCATCTTATTATTCGTACAGCTTGGTTGTACTCATTGCGTTTTGGTCATAACTTTGTGAAAACAATTACTAAACTCAGTGCCGAGCGCACAGAACTAAAAGTAGTGTTTGACCAAGTAGGGACTCCTACCAATGCTGCTGCCTTAGCCAACTTTATAGTGCAGACAGTGGAGAATGGTTGGTATAAAAACAAACGAGAAGTGTATCATTTTTCAGAACAAGGCGTGTGCTCTTGGTTTGATTTTGCTACTGAAATAGTGCGCCTAACAGGTAATGACTGTAAGGTGCTGCCGTGCCGTTCAGATGAATTTCCGAGCAAGGTAACCCGCCCTGCCTATTCGGTATTGGATAAGGCAAAAATAAAAAAGGATTTTGGTTATGAAATTCCGTATTGGAGAGATAGCCTTAAGGCACTAGCTAATTGATATAGAATAGAAAAACACAGAAGAAAATATAAAATTTTAATTGAATATGATAGGACTAATTATTTTTGCAGTTATTGTAGTACTTGTAGTGCTATGGTACATTAGCACCAATAACCGATTGGTGGCTTTGGAAAACAATCGCGAAAATGCTTTTGCTGATATTGATGTACAACTAAAGCAACGCCGTGACCTTATCCCTCAATTAGTGAGTGCTGTGAAAGGGTATATGAATCACGAAGCCGATGTGCTTACACGTGTAACCCAAGCGCGCAGCCGTGCCGAGAGTGCTCACTCTATCAATGATAAGATTGCTGCCGAAAAAGAACTTTCATCGGCTATGGGGGCTTTTAATATTCAGATAGAGGCTTATCCAGACCTGAAAGCTAACACTAACTTTATGCATCTACAACAAGAAATTAGTGATATTGAAAATAAATTAGCTTCAGTACGTAGGTATTTTAATTCAACTACTAAAGAACTGAATACTGCTATACAATCAATACCTACTAATATAGTGGCAGGCTTTAGGAAAATGACTCCTCAACCTTTCTTTGATTTGGGAACTGAACAACGCAAAGAATTGGATAAAGCTCCTGAAATTTCTTTTTAGATAAAAAATAAGAAATAAAAAACAAAACTTTGACAAAGATGGTAGCATAATGGCTATTTCAAACTTTGTCAAAGTTTATGCTATTATTACACCGCCTAAATTAATTGAGGTGGTTTTCAACTGAAAAAATAATATTTGATTATGAGCTATATAGGAATTCAACAACAGATAATCCGCAATAATACTAAAACTACCCTGTACTTACTTGCTTTTCCGCTATTGCTGTTGGCGGGTACTTATGCAGTGCTGTACTTCGTGAATGGGCAGAATATGGAAGCTACTAACCAACACTTCTTACAGGCAATACCTTTTGTGCTGATAGGGGTGTCAGTATGGTTTTTAATTTCTTATTTCTTCAACACCCAGATGATACAAACCGCTACACACTCACAACCCTTACAAAGGCGTGAGAATATGCGGGTGTATAACCTTACTGAAAACTTGTGTATGAGTGTAGGGATGACAATGCCAAAACTCTACATTATAGAAAGTGAGGCTCTGAACGCTTTTGCATCGGGTATTAATGAAAAAACGTATGCAGTAACCCTTACACGAGGGATTATCAACACGCTGAACGACCAAGAGTTGGAAGGAGTGATAGCGCACGAGCTTACCCATATACGCAATCGCGATGTGCGTTTACTTATTGTTACCATAGTATTTGTTGGTATTTTTTCTACTATTGCCAGTTTGGCTTTTCACGGCTTACTCAATAGTTCTTTGCTTTCATCGCGCAGGAAAGATGAAAAAGGAGGGGGTGCTGTAGTAATAATGGTGGTTATCGTAGTCGCAGCAGTGATTTACTTCTTTTCAATTCTCTTTAAATTAGCTCTTTCGCGTAGCCGAGAGTATATGGCCGATGCTGGAGCGGTAGAGCTTACGCGCAATGCGCCAGCCTTGGCAAGTGCTTTGCGCAAAATATCAGGTAATAGTACTATTGATGAGATACGTAATGATGAGGTGAAAGAACTTTTTATTGATTACAAAGCCAAAGGCTTTTTCTCGATATTTGCTACCCACCCGCCTATTAATAAGCGTATACAGGTGTTGGAGCAGTTTTAAGCGTTTTTTCATTTGTTATTAGAGTTAAAGCTGTAATTATAGCCTACACTTTGCAAAAGATTCAGTCTTTAATTAACTTGCTTTTTAAGCGAGATAATGAGTTTTGTTACAAAAGCTTTGTTTTTCATAAGTACTGATTTTCAGTGTTTTGTAAAATAACTGCAATAAAAAATCAAAAAAAAGTGCAAAAAATTTTGGAGGTTTAAAAAAATGTTATACTTTTGCACTCTGTAACAACGAAACAAGCCGCCGGCATAGCTCAGTTGGCCAGAGCACGTGATTTGTAATCTCGGGGT
>CAUREJ010000059.1:0-13513 GCA_963523735.1 uncultured Capnocytophaga sp. | reverse complement strand
CAGTAGAAGCTACTTTGCAGGATGCTTATTTTAAACAATACATAAATCCTACTTTGTATAGCCAATTACCAATTGCTGGAAAATATCAATTAAGAAGAGATACAAAAGAGTGGGGACAAATACCCTCAAAAGCAATTTCTATTGATAATCATTACCTAACTAGTGTACAAAATGAAATTTTCTCGCAAGGAGTAGATAATTACTTTCCATATCAATATGATTTAGCATTGGCTTATAAGATGGATTTTGTAGATATTATCAATCAAATTTCTAATGATGTAAGCAAAGGAATGGTATCTTTCTCAAGCCCTGCCCATCAATTTCTAAAAAATACTTTTACACCTATGAGAAAAGGTGATTATTATATCAAGCTTACATATACCTTACCAGGTGATAAAAAATCATCAGAAACATTACAGATGTTTAAAAATCCTATTGATGATTAGTATAACTCCTTTATTTTTACAAAAACTCCTGTTATTTACAGGAGTTTTTGTTATATTATCAAAAGAGAAATGTAATTAAAAAATGTACTGTAATGAAATTCTAAGAGAGTTACTCAAGGGATTAACCGTTGAAGCAGTAGAAAAAAGATAAGAAAAATCAAGTTGCCAATGTTGCATATTAAAGCCTGTGCCAATAGTAAAATATTTTTTATCCCCTTTGTTTTTATGCTGATAGAAATAGCCTGTACGCAAACACCAGTGTTGTAAATAGCTATATTCAAATCCTAAAGCCCAAGAAATTTCTCGCATCTCTTCCGAAAAACCATTGGGAGCATCTGTAAACGAAGTAAAAATACCCTCTAAAAAATCAGTCTTTTTATGTTTTTGTGTATCAGAAGGAACTAATAATTTATTGAGTTCTAAGAGTAGAGAAATATCATTCTCATTATCTATAGATAGAGTATAACTTCCACTGAATTTAAAGTTTGTAGGTAGAAAAAACGATTGTCCTAAATCTTCATATTTTATTTTACTTCCTATATTTGAAATCTGAAATCCGAATAAGTAATTTCCCAAATAATTACCTATAAGATGTTTTTCAGAAGTATAGTAACCTGAAATATCAAAAGCTACCCCTTGTGCAGTAGATTTTTCTTCTGTAGGTAATCGCAAATTAGAATGCAGATAACGAGCCGTAATTCCCATCGAATAATATTCGCTTAATTTTAGATTATATGACAAGTCTAACAGCCATTCAGATGGTAAAAAGTTCCCCAATCTATATATATCACTTCCAAAAAGTTGAGTTTGTTGGATTTCTCCTATGCTAAAATAACGAAAACTACTTCCCCAAGCACTTCTGTTCCCCTTTCTATAATAACTCAAATTAACTAAAAAAATATCACGAGACAACTTGTTTAAGTAAGGTGTATAACTCATTCCTATCCCTGATTTTGGCAGAGAGAAAACATATTTTGATGAATTCCAATATTGAGAAAAAACATCAGGAGTCGAAGCTCCTCCTATATCTCCTCTGCCTGAGGCTATAGCATCAGGGCTTATAAGTAAAAAAGGGAATGCTGTAGTAATAGGCTGTTCTTTTTCTTGTGAAAAGGCATAAGAGCAACTTAATAGTATAATTAGGAGATAAAATTTCATAGTGAATAGCCAAAATATTTTTCAAAGGTACAATTTTATTTCAAAGATACAATTTTATTTCAAATACACTTCTTTAAATGAAAATATTTTTTATTCAATAAACATAAAGTATTGAAAATGAATTAAGAAATGAGGCACTATACTAAGGAATTTGATATGTAGCATCATCTTATTTCATCATAATCCTTCACTCATCTTTCGTCAATCCTTCGCGAATCCTTCTTTATATAATTAATTGTCTTATAAATAGGAATTTGAGATTTAATCTTTTTCTTCCCAAAATTTGAAAGATTATAGAATTTATTATTGTATCTTTGCCCAAAATTTCTAACATAGGGATACTTTCTGTATATTAAAAGTCAAGAAGACTTCAATATATAAGTGTAAAGTGGTTGGAAAACTAAAACATTTTTTCATAACTATAAAAGAAAAATAAAAATGGACTTAAAATACCATTCACAGTTCCTATTAGATAAGGAAAAGGATAAACCCGATGCTCGTACTCGTTACCGTATAAGGTGGGGGAGTAATATTGTAGCCTTTAACCTTGGTTATCGTATAGAAGTGGATAAGTGGAGCAACGAAACACAACGCTGCAAAGCTAATACCACACACGGAAAGAAGAAAGTTCCTGCAAGTGTTATAAATAGGAAATTACAACTCTTTGAACAGGCCTGCGAAGACACCATAAAATACTTTGAATTACAAAAAGTGATACCAAAATTTTCAATGTTTAAATGCATATTAAGGACTAAAATAGGTTATTCCTATTTTAGTCCTTTTTTCATTACATTGAGATTATATAGCAGCCCTCTTACTTTTCAGATTACCATACCATACTCAGTGAAATCCGTTTGCGCACTTCATCTTTCTCTATTACCTTTACTTGTACTTGTTGGTGTAGTTTCACCACCTCATTCACATCGGCTACATACCCCTCTTTCAGCTGAGAGATATGCACCAAACCACTCTCTTTTACTCCTATATCAACAAAACAACCAAAAGCAGTAATATTATTCACAATACCTGGCAATATCATCCCCTCACGCACATCGTCAAAAGTCTTTACATTAGGGTCAAAAGCAAAAGCCTTAGCAGTAGTACGAGGGTCAAGACCTGGTTTTTCTAACTCTTTAAGTACATCTTTTAAGTACAGTTCACCCACCTCAGCAGTTTGGTACTTTCGTATATCAATAGCAGCTATCGCTTGTTTATTACCTATGAGTTTAGCTACCGAAACGCCCGTATCTTTAGCCATCTGCTTAATAATAGGATAAGCTTCAGGGTGTACAGCCGAGTTATCAAGCGGATTATCCGAATTATGAACCCTTAAAAAAGCTACTGCCTGTTGGTATACCTTATCTCCTAAACGAGGAACTTTCTTTAATTCTTCACGCTTGCCAAAAGCACCGTTAGCCGACCTGTAATTTACTATGTTCTCTGCCATCTTCTCACCTATCCCCGACACGTAGCTCAGTAGTGATTTACTTGCTGTATTGAGGTTTACCCCTACTTTGTTCACGCAGCGCATCACGGTAGCGTCCAACTCTTCTTTCAGCATCAGCTGGTTTACATCGTGCTGGTATTGCCCTACTCCTATGCTCTTAGGGTCTATTTTCACCAATTCTGCCAAAGGGTCAGCAAGACGCCTCCCTATCGATACAGCTCCCCGCACGGTCACATCGTAATCAGGAAACTCATCACGTGCTACCTTAGAAGCCGAATATACCGATGCCCCCGCCTCACTCACCACGAACACCTCTACTTTATGAGGGAATTTGAGTTCTCTTACAAAAGTTTCTGTCTCACGTGAGGCTGTACCGTTGCCTATGCTTATTGCTTCTATATGGTATTGAGCAACAAGTTTTTGCAGTCTCTTAGCAGCCATAGCCGTATCGTTTTGTGGTGCGTGAGGATAAATCACATCGTGTTGTAATAAGTCGCCTTTTTCGTCTAAGCACACCACCTTACAGCCCGTTCTATAACCTGGGTCTATAGCCAAAATGCGTTTCTCTCCTAAGGGTGATGCTAATAACAACTGTGAAAGGTTTTCGGCAAATACCGAAATAGCCTTTGCATCGGCTTTATCTTTAGCTTCTTGCAGTGTTTCGTTAGCGATAGAAGGCTCTAACAAGCGTTTGTAACTATCCTTTACTGTTTTCTTTAAAAAGTCAGCCACCTCTCCCCTACTCTTTATGAGGTTATCTTCCATAAAGGGCAGCGTTTCATCTGGTTCTACCTGCACTTTTAGCTTTACAAAACCTTCTTTTTCAGCGCGTAACATTGCCAATACTCTATGCGAAGGCGCTTTGCTCAAAGGCTCTTCCCAGTCAAAATACTGAGCGTATTTCTGTGCCTCCTCCTCTTCGGCTTTCCCCTTAGCTACTTCAGTAGCAATCATTGCTTTCCGTCCAAAAACCTTGCGAAGGGTACGCCTGATAAAAGTATTCTCGTTAATCCACTCAGCTATAATATCCGAAGCTCCTTGCAAAGCCTCTTCTTCTGTAGCCACTTTTTCCGAAAGATATTTACCCGCCAAAACTTCTAAGTCTGTCACTCGCTGACTCATTATCTGCTTTGCCAACGGTTCCAAGCCCTTTTCTTTAGCCACATCAGCTTTGGTTTTCCTACGTTTTTTGTAAGGCAAATAAAGGTCTTCTAACTCATTCAGCTCAAACGAGGCTTCTATACGCGCACGCAGCTCCTCAGTAAGTTTCCCTTGCTCCTCAATAGAGCCCAGAATAGTCTCTTTCCGCTTACATATATTGTCGTAATCGGTTTGTGCTTTAGCAATGCGTTCTATAGCCACCTCGTCCAGATTCTGAGTACTATCTTTCCTATAACGCGCAATAAAAGGAATAGTACACCCTTCTGCCAATAGTGCCAGCGTATTTTCAATAGCTTTTTCAGCCAGCTGTGTTTGAGTTTTTATATATTGAATATTTGTCATCGTAATTTGCTAATTCCCTAATTTGCTAATTCCCTAATTTGCTAATTCCCTAATTTGCTAATTCCCTAATTTCCTCAGCCTCCTTATTCTTTCTAAAAAGTCTTGCGGTAAGTTCTCCTTTCAAAGTAAGCTCCTCCCCTACTACTCTCAGCCACGAGCCCTCACGCAAACCTATAACCGGCGTATCGTTGAACACGTGAAACTCCTTAATACGTGTTTCACGGGTTTCCCCCTTGTGCTTGCTATAAGGGTCAGGGTCAAGGTAATGCGGATTAATATTGAAAGGGATAAGCCCCAGAGTACGAAACGATGGCGGATATACTATAGGCATATCGTTAGTCGTTTGCATCGTCTGCCCAGCAATATTACTGCCGGCACTCGTACCCATATAAGGCGTTCCTTTCAGCACTACCTCCCGCATTGTATCCATAATATCTAACTGATACAGTGCATTTACCAGCACAAAAGTATTACCTCCGCCAGTAAAGATAGCTTCTGCCTGCTGTACAGCCTGTTTCGGATTGTCAAAAGTATGTAAGCCAACCACTTTTTTGCCTAATTGAGCAAAAAAAGTACGAGCCACTTCAGTATAATCATCGTGTGATACCCCACTGGGGCGCGCATAAGGTACAAAAAGAATTTCAGCAGTTTCCGAAAAGAAATCAGCAAGTTCATCTTTCAAATATGATAAATAAGTACCCCCATATACAGTGGAGGTACTCGCTAATAAAAGTTTTTTCATCGTTACTTATGCAATCGGTTTAATACAGAATACTCCTATCCACATCCTGTAAGTTTCGGTGTCCCGAGAACGCCATAGTTGTATCCATTTCGTCGTATAATATCTGTAAGGCACGGGTTACTCCCTCTTCACCATAAGCTCCCAAGCCATACACAGGCGCACGCCCCAGCATTATACCTTTAGCACCTAAAGCCCACGCTTTTAGCATATTCTGACCCGTATAGAAGCCCGAATCTATCCACACCTCAGTCTGGCTACCTACAGCACTCACTATATCTGGCAAAGCCTTAATAGTCGAAATAGTATCGTCCATTTGTCGCCCTCCGTGGTTAGAAACAATAATAGCATCAGCACCGTATTTCACAGCCTCCATAGCATCTTCAGGCGTCATAATACCCTTCAAAATAATAGGACCTCCCCACAGTTCCTTTATTTCAGCTATATCCTTCCAACTAAGGCTGGGGTCAAACTGCTCCTTCGTCCACGATGAAAGTGACGACAAGTCCGATACATTCTTAGCGTGGCCTGCAATATTGCGGAACGTCCATCTACGGTTGCCCAATAAGTAACGCAATCCCCAAGGTATTTTTGTAGATAAGTTAATAAGGTTCGGAATAGTAAATTTAGGAGGCGTTGAAAGCCCGTTCTTAATATCACGATGCCTATTACCCAACACCTGCAAATCTACCGTTATCATCAAGGCAGAACACTTAGCATCTTTAGCACGCCTAATAAGGTCTCGCATAAAATCACGGTCACGCATCACGTACAGCTGAAACCAAAAAGGCTCTATACCAGCCTCTACCAAATCCTCAATAGAGCAAATAGACATTGTCGAAAGAGTAAACGGAATACCAAACTTCTGGGCAGCACGCGCCATCAGTATCTCACCGTCAGCCCACATCATACCCATAAAGCCCACAGGCGCTGTCATAGCAGGAAATTTTACTTTCTGCCCTAACAGCGTACTTTCCAGAGTACGGTTATCCATATCCACCAATACGCGTTGTTTAAATTTAATATCCTTGAAATCACTAACATTCTGGCGGTAAGTAGCTTCAGTCCACGAACCAGTATCTACATATTCGTAAAACATTTTAGGCACATTGCGTTTGCATACCAAGCGCAAGTCCTCAATATTGGTCATTTTTGATAAATCTTTCATAGTAAGTTCTTTCTAATTATCGATGCAAATGTACTAAGAAATCTTCAAACCGCAAAAAAAACACCATATTTTTATAAGTCAAACGCTCATAATTGCCTCTATCTTAAAAATGAAAAAAAGCATCTTTTCCTCATTTTCATTGCGAATAATGCAAAAACTACCAACCCAAACTCCTTTTGGGGGATAAAAACACAACTCATTAACAATCAAGCTATTACATCACAGTCAGTGCCAAAGCTACCTTATAGCCGTATCGAAGACAGAGCGAAGGCATACCGAAGGCAGAGCGAAGGGTGAGCGAACAATGAGCGTTACATCACTGAATATCAAGCATTTCACCCCCAACCCCTCACTTTGCATAATCCACAACAAAAACCCAAAAACATTGCACTTTCTGCAATGCCCCTATCCACTATCCACTAACCACTATCTACTAGCCCCTAATTTTCTAATTTGCTAATTAAGTACTACCTTTGCCCCGCAAAATAATAAAAAAAGATGAAGAAAAAAACATTCCTAATAAGCTTTATTACTCTTATTAGCAGCACATTAACAGCGCAAGAAACATCAAATGATAGCCTGCCCCAGCTACCCCTGCCCAACGAAAATACCAGCAAAAAAGCTATGCTGGAACGCACCATATCCAAACTGTGGGAACTTGACCGTGATGACCAACGAGGTACTTTCCGATTTGTTGATTACCAACCTATGTACCTAATGCCCTTCCGCCTTACCAACAAACCTACCGAACAGCCCATAAGCCTTAACCCCGACCGTCCCATACCCCAGTGGCGTGATTACCAACATATAGAAACCAAATTCCAAGTCAGCCTAAAAGCCAAAATCTTACAAGATGCCTTTGGCAAAGGCGATGTATGGGTAGCATTCACCCAGCAATCCTATTGGCAAATGTACAACGGACAACTTTCACGCCCCTTTCGCGAACTTAATTACGAACCCGAACTCATCTTTACCTATCCTCTAAATCTCTCAGCTGGCAATTTTAAGATGAAAATGGCAGGATTATCCATCAATCACCAATCCAATGGCAAGGAAGACGCCCATTCACGAAGCTGGAACAGGTTCATACTGATAGCTATTTTTCAGTACAATGATATACTGATTAATATGCGTTTGTGGAAACGCTTTACCGAAAAACCTCGTCAAGATGATAACCCCGATATCGAAAATTATGTAGGGCGTTGTGAAGTTTCTATAGCTTATCCCTTCCGCAAAAACGTATTCAACCTCCAATTTCGCAATAATTTAAATTTCAAACAGAATCGAGGTCACGCCGAACTAAGTTGGATATACCCCCTAAGTCGTGACCTGCGTATTTTAGTACAAGCCTCTCACGGTTATGCCGATTCCCTTATCGATTACAACTATAAGCAAACAGTACTCGGCATCGGATTTACCTTCTTAAATCTTTAATCAACAAGTTATAAAGAAAACTTTTTTTGTTTATTAAGTTTTTTCGCCGTACCTTTGCACCCGAAATCAGACACACTTATGAAAGAAGAAATAGTAAAGCGGGCTTTAAATGATTTTATGCAGTACGGATTTAAATCCTTTACAATGGACGATTTGGCAGGTAAGTTAGGAATGTCTAAGAAAACACTTTATGAGCACTTCCCCTCCAAACTCGAACTAATCGAAGCAACGTTAGACTACGCCTTAGATATGAGTTGCCGAAACGTCGAAACTTTTGTACAAGGCGAAGGTTCAGTAATAGAAAATGTATATCGCAATCAAAAAAAAGTAAAAGAGATATTCAATATCAGTAGCGAACGCCCTATTTGGGAATTGCAAAAATACTACCCAAAAACCTATGAACGTATGGAAGTAGAGTTCGCCAAGTCCGACGCCCTTTTTATAGATAAATTGTTAGAAAAAGGTTGGCAAGAAGGGCTTTTCAGAAAAGACATCAATACAATTTTTTACAAAACCTTTTATACCAATGTACAGCGTTTGCGCTCCGTTAATCCCTTTTATGAGAAAGAGTTTTCTTTCTGGGATACCATTTATACCTTTACAGAGTATTTTTTCAGAATATTAGTAAATGAAAAAGGACTTAAAGAATTAGAGCGCGTTTTACAGCTTAAAAAAGAAAAGTTAATATAAAAAACAGTAGCATATCCCCCTAACACCGAATACCAATGAAAAAAATCATCACTAATGCTTTGTTGTGTTTTGCCACAATTGCCTTTGCACAACCCAAAGAACTAACCTTAAAAGAGGCAATACAATATGCCCTAAAAAATAAAGCCGAAGCCGAAAAAGCCCGCTTAGAAATAACCAAAAGTGAATATAAAATACAAGAAGTACGTGCCAATGCCCTACCTAATATAGCAGCCACAGGCGGTTTAGTATTTAACCCTAAGCTACAAGCTACCTATATCGATGCAAGTACCTTCCGTTTTCCAGGTATGCCTGTCTCCGATGAACCTCTAAAAATGGAAATGGGACAAAAATGGGCTTCCTCTGCCGATGCTAAACTTACACAAATACTCTTTAACCAAACCGTCTTTATGGGCTTAAAAGCAGCTCGCACCACTCGTGAGTTTTATATATTGAACCAACAACTCACCGAAAATCAAATTATCGAGAAAGTAGCACAAGCCTACTACCAAGTTTACCAAACCCTGCAAAGACTTGAGAATATCGAGAGCAACCTTGCCCTTACCGAGAAAATAGCCAGTGTAGTAAAAGGCTCTTATGAAGCAGGATTAGCCAAAAAAATAGACCTCGACCGCACTACCGTCGCTATCAATAACCTTAAGTCAGCACGCCAACAAGCCCTAAACGGATTGCAACTATCCGAAAACGCCTTAAAATATATGATAGGAATGCCAATGAGTGAAACGGTTACCTTGCCCAAAGAAGGCTTTGAAGTCAATTATGACTTAGCATTTGAAAAAGGCGACAGTAATCGTATCGAGCTCCAAGTACTCGAAAAACAAAAAGAACTGATGGAATTAAATGTAAAAGTACAGCGTGCTGCTCTTTATCCCTCATTAGCCTTACAAGCCTCTTATGGGTGGACAGGTATGGGACCTAAAACACCCCTTTTCTACGGCAAAAAAGATAAAGTATACTGGGCAGACCACTCAGCTATCAGCTTAGGACTAAATGTGCCTATATTCTCCGGATTTGGGAAACTCGCCAAAATACATCAAGCACAGATAGAAACCAACCAGTTAGAGGCCACCCTTAAAGATACCCGCCTTGCTATGGATTTAGCCTATGAAAATGCCCGTAGTCAGCTTACCAACAACCTCCTCACCATCGATTCTCAAAAAGAAAATGTAAAGCTTGCCGAGCAGGTATTACTTAATACCCAGAACAATTATCAGCAAGGTTTAGCCTCTCTCACCGATTTGTTAGAAGCCGAACGCTCCCTCTCCGATGCCAAAAACAATTATACTACCGCCTTACTGAACTACAAATTAGCCGAAATTCAATTGCTAAAATCACAAGGAAAGTTAGAAAGCATAAAGTAATTTTTTCATATTAATAAAAGAAAGGCTGCCCTTTAGCCAATAGGGGCAGCCTTCTTGTTTATAAGCATTACTAAATTCAAAATATAAGCAATAAAAAAAGCTATCCGTAAAGGATAGCTTTTTGTTGTACCTGAGGAGGGAATCGAACCCTCACTCCGAAGAACACGAGTTTGAGTCGTGCGCGTCTACCAATTCCGCCACTCAGGCTTGCTCTTTAATTCGGGTGCAAAGGTACACAAGTTTTTTGAATCTGCAAAAAAAAGAGCAACTTTTTTTATAAAAAAAATATAACTTCCTAAACCTCAATACTTACCGATTGATTATTTGTGAGCTCATTCTCCTCAAAAAAGAAGTCTACACGCCCCAAATTAATACCGTAGCAGCCTACTTGGTTCACTAAAGTAGTCTTACCACTTTTGTTAGTAATCAAATCAGGTTTGGGCAAAAAGGTATGGGTATGCCCACCGATAATAAGGTCAATGTGTGAAGTAGCTGCTGCCAGCTGTAAGTCACATACCTTTTGTGGTTTATCAGGGTAATTATACCCAATGTGTGAGAGGCAGAGTATCAAGTCGCATTGTTCATCATTGTGCAGCTTGCGCTCCATATCTTGAGCTATTTCAATAGGGTCTAAATATACAGTTTCACCGTACATTTGCTTGTTCACCAAGCCTTCCAACTGAACGCCTACCCCAAAAACACCTATCTTAATACCATCTACATTATATATTTTATAGGGTTTGGTATGCCCATTCATCACCGTATTACTAAAATCGTAATTAGAGATGATAAAATCAAACTTAGCGTGAGGCAGTTGCGCATAAAGACCTTCTACCCCATTGTCAAAATCGTGATTACCAAGGGTTGCTGCATCGTATTTTAACATACTCATTGTTTTGAACTCTAATTCTCCTCCGTAGAAGTTAAAATAAGGCGTTCCTTGAAATATATCACCAGCATCAAATAGCAAAGTGTTAGGGTTTTCTTTGCGTATTTTCTCAATCAAGTAAGCGCGGCGTGCTGCCCCTCCCTTGTTAGGGTTAACAGGGTCATTAGCAGGCATCGGGTCTATATGGCTGTGAGTATCATTAGTATGTAGAATAGTAATTTGCTTGGTATTGCTCCCCTTCATTGATAAGGACGAAAGTCCGCCCATACCTACTAATAATGATGAAGCAAACGTGTTCTTAATAAATGTTCGTCTTTGCATAATCGTTAAGGTTTATATTCAAATCGATGATCTTCTTGCGGATTTAGTACATCTATTTGTTTAAAATAATCAATCAGTACATTGCGCAATTTGTAGTTCAAGCTTTCTACTTTTACAGCATCTTTGAAAAAGTACATTTCATCACCTCCATTTAGCAAATAATCAGAGGTAACCACGCGGTAAGTAGCCTTAGGGTCAAAAGGTTTACCATTGATGGTGAATTGGGTAATTTTACCATCTTTAGTAATCTGTAAAGCTACCTGTTTCGATAGTGGGTGCGGTTTGCGGTGCTTAATGAGGTAATCAGCCATTTCTTGTACCTTTTCACCCTTCATAGTAAGCACTACAGCCGAGTTCTCAAAAGGCATCAAGTTATACGCCGACCCCATTGTAATAGGCCCTTTAGGCAAATCAGAACGGATACCGCCCCAGTTTAGCATAACAAAATCAACATCCTCACCTGTACGCTTTTTATACGCAGGGGCTATGATTTCGTAAGTAGCATCAGCCATAAAATTACTGATGGGTGTATTCAACAGGGTAGTGCTGCGATCTTTTACCAAATCGTTAGCATTTTGGGCTAACACTTTGTTCATCTCAGCATCTACGTGCTCCCTGTAAGGAAGAATAAACTCCTCAATGGCAGCTACTCCAGTAAGTGTATCGGTAATAGCAATATTCTCCGCTTTTATCCTTGTTAATTGCTGCTTGTGCGAAGTAGAACAAGAAGTAAAAAAGCCTATTGTTACGACCAATACAAGAAAGATTTTTTGTAATTGTTGAAACTTTCTCATAAATAATCTTTTTAATTTAAAATTTATTGCTACCTTTGCAATCACACGCAAAAGTACAAAATTTTATGGAAATAATAAAGAATTATTATATAAAAAATAAGATTCAGAAGAATTTCAAAGCTTTAGAAAAATATAATAAGCTGTTAAACAACAGTTTAACTAAAGTAGGCTGTATAGTCGATATGGACGTAATTAAGGACGTTACCCCTCTTTTAAGGCTCATTAAGCACTATGAAATACGCCCCGAGAATTATATTATATTAGGCTATAAGCGTACCTCCGAAGAAACTCACGCCAATGGCACGCCATTCCTTATTGATAAGGAAATTAATTGGCAAGGTAAAATTAGAAATTACCACGCCGATCGCCTTGCCGAACAAGAGTATGACCTGCTCATCAATTACTTTAGTGAACCCAAACTACCGCTGCTTTTACTCTCATCATCTATCAAAGCAAAACTCAGAATAGGGTTCCAAGGTATCGACTTGCAGTACAATGATATAGTCATAGGATGTGCTCTTACTCAGGAAGACATTTTTGTAAGCGAAGTAAAAAAAGTATTAAGTACAATTATTCATAAATAAAGAAGATATGATTGCAAACCAACTAAAAGGAACAGGTGTAGCCCTCATTACACCTTTCACTGCCTCTGGTGAGGTAGATACTGTAGCACTTACTAATATAGTGAATTACATAATTGATGGGGGAGTTGATTTTATTGTGGTATTAGGTACTACCAGTGAGGCTCCTACCCTTACTAAGGAAGAAAAAAAAGTAGTTCGCGAAACCATTATTACAGCTAATAAAGCTCGTTTGCCCTTAGTATTAGGTATAGGAGGTAATAATACCCAATCAGTAATTGATGAGCTTCACAATACCGATTTGAGCCACTTTGTAGCTATCCTATCCGTAACTCCTTACTACAACAAGCCTTCACAGAACGGACTCTATGCGCACTTTGCAGCTGTGGCTAATGAAAGTTCCTTACCTATTATTCTCTACAACGTTCCTGGGCGCACAGGCGTATCAATGACTGCCGATACTATTGTGCGATTAGCCAATGATTTTGAGAATATTGTAGCAATTAAAGAGGCGTCGGGTAACTTACAGCTTGATATGGCTATCTTTAAAGATATGCCTTCTAACTTTATCTTCCTTTCTGGTGATGATGGCACTACCCTACCTTCAGTATATATGGGCGGTAGCGGAGCTATTTCAGTAATAGGCATTGCTTACCCCAAAGAGTTCTCACAAATGGTGCGTTTAGGATTAGAGGGAAAAACAGCCGAAGCCAACCGTTTGCACTACGGCTTAATGCCTAAAATGGCAGCCGCTTTTAAAGAAGGAAACCCCACAGGCATCAAAGCTATTTTGGCAGCCAAAGGCTTATGTGAGCCTTATGTACGCTTGCCTTTAGTTGAAGCCTCACAGAGTTTAAAAGAAGAAATAAAGCGTTTTGAGAGTTAGCTCTCAAAACGCTTTATTTCTTTTAATTGTTCATCATCAAGTTTGTATATATCATTCTTGATGATGATTTTTTTTGCT
>CAUREJ010000058.1:0-13776 GCA_963523735.1 uncultured Capnocytophaga sp. | reverse complement strand
TTGAGAAACACGGTTTCTCTGGGCGATACATTCGCCAGTGTGTAAGCGGCGAGCGTACCAGCCTCTCAGCCGATAAAATCAGAAAGGACTACCAGAGTATGGTCGCCCCTTCTGAAAATAAAGTAAAAGAATTTTTAAATGATTAAGCTATGGACAAACTAATCACAATCATCGAACAGAAAGGCATTCAATTAGTAGATGCCCGCGAGCTTCACCGAAAGCTTCAAACTCGCCGAGACTTTTCCAATTGGATAAAAGGGCGCATTCAAGAGTACGGTTTTGTTGCAAATGAAGACTATTTTGTAGAGGATAATCAGTATAAAAATACTGAAAATCAGATTTTACGCCAAAATGGGCGAAAAATAGAAAAAGGACGTCCTACTATAGACTATTACCTCACAGTCAATATGGCAAAAGAGTTAGCAATGGTAGAACGTAATGAATGGGGTAGGAAAATACGCCGTTACTTTATCGAAATGGAAAAGATAGCCCAGCAATCTATCATCAAAATGCCCCCCTCTCTCAATGTTTATGGCAAGGAAGCCCTACCATACATTGAAAGCCTTCTATTACACGGCTACTCTGTCAATAGCGGTTCTTATCATCGCCGTATTCGTAAATACCCCCAGCACTTCTACTGCACTGCCGAAGGTAAGTGGTACATCAATCGTGAGTTTTTTGAGGCTCTTTTGCAACTGCGCAACGGTTATCAGCAGCTTACCAAGGTCCAAGGACTGCCACAAGTAGTACAATTAGAGTTAAAACTTTATGAAGCATAACACTATGGAAAACCTAACAGAACAACCCCTACAAGAAGTTAACATTAAGCAAAGCTACCTATGTGAAGAGATAGGAAAATCAAAAGGAGGAATAGTAAAGTATGTTATCACGGAAGTAAAAGTAGGAGGCAAGTTGGTGCTTTATTCAAAATTAGGGTTAGATTCTTATGCAGACTCTTCCATCAAAAAAGGTATTGACATTCTACTTCTTGGTAGAGAGAATAATAACAATAAAATAATGATATTATGACACCCACAATCAGTGAAAAGTTAAAAGCTATCCATAAAGAGCTTAACGCCACAGGACACTACAATACCTATCTAATTATAGAAAGTGTGCCTCACAACAGCATTACAATGGATTGCTATACCGAAAATAGCAAGGCAACAGAAGAGGAAAAAAAGTCCTTCTCCGAACTGATAGACTATATAGCTCCTTATTTTCGGAGAAGGCTCGAAAGGTTTAAAGAGAAGTAGGTACTATGCCTTTCTCTTTGAGCAAAGCTAAAATATCTTTATAGCTTTCTTTGCAACGCAAAGGGTGAAAGAGCATCTCATCCTCCTGTAAGTTCAGATAAACATCCGCACCACAACCTTTGTGAACAGACCTTTCTACAGCTACAATATGCTGTAAATTTACGAGAATAGGGTCAAAAGTAGGGTCATCATTTACTGATACCTTTACCCTATGCAATTCAATAAAATGTTCCATACAATAATTATTTTTAGTTTGAAGCTACAAAAGTAGCAATTTTTCCCAAGGTTGGTACGACCAACGGCGAGAAAAATCGTAGCGGTTCGCAACCGCCTTGGGAAGCATTTAAAAACCTTTTAAACCCTATTAAAAATGAAAGTAAAAACCATTTACCTCCTCAATGAGGACTTCCTTATCATCGGCAGAGAGATACGCACTACCTTCTTAGGTATTGTCGTAAAAAGAGAGAAAATAGAGTACCACAAACCAGTGAAGTACCGCGAATAACACTACATCACGTTTTTTATATTTTGATTTTATTGTTGTTTTTCCCCAAGTCAGTATGACTGTCAGCAAACCGCTGGTGAAGCAAAATCACCTTGGGGAACAATTAAAAACTAAAAAATATGCCATACCTCTGGTTACATAATAAAGTCGCCGTCGAAGCTGAAGAGTTAGTACCCCACTATTGGAATGTACTAAAATCTCTGCAAAGCGAGCTGGCACGCCATAAAGACAAACCTTACGGCGTGAAAAAACTCCAATCGGGTGGCAATGGGCGCAAGCTCCTCATCGACTACGATTCTCTGCCTACCGACATACAGCACGCCCTTGGCGACCCACGCAAAGAAGGGCACCTCCTTGAGCGTTACTATGCCGTGAAAGACGAAACCATCCGCTTCTATGCGGGTTGGAAACGCCAGGGCAAACCCCTCACCGATGAGGAGATAGACCGCTATGTTATCAATGCTACTACCTTGCAGGCTCTCGTAACCCTTGAGAGTGAACGCCTTGCCGTACGCCAGTCGTTACACAAAAAAAGCCCTACCAAAGGGCTCGCCCAAAGCCTCCTTACCGATGCTTTGAGTTTCAACGAAAGCCTGCCCCCCAGCCGTAAGCACTCACTTCCCGAAAGCCTACGCCACTTTAAAAACGCTCTCAAAGCCTTTAAAGCTGACGGACTGCTTTCAGTGATTAAAGACCCCTACGGCAAAGGCAAGCAAAACGCTCGCAAGGTAGATGAGCGCGTAATAGAAGTCCTCAAAGGCTTATTTGTAGGGCAAGATTTCAAACCCACCCCTACCGATATAGCCCGCCAATACGACTCCTTCCTTAGCGGATATATAGAAGTCTTTAATAAAGAAACTGGCGAGCTGTACGCCCCCGAAGAGTTCCCCGCCCTTAGTGAAAGCACCATCAAAGCCTACCTATCGGCTTGGGAAACTAAAATCGCCACCTACAGCCTCCGCTCTGGCAACCGACAAGCCTTTATGGGGCAATTTATCCCCTACGCCCAAACTGAACTCCCTACCAAAGCAGGCTCGCTCCTCTCTATTGACGACCGCCAACCGCCGTTTTGGTATGACAAAGGCAAACGCCTTTGGTTTTATATCGGCATAGATGTCGCCAGCCGTTGTATGACAGCCTTTGTATATGGCAAAACCAAAGAAGGCATCATCTTAGAGTTCTACCGCCAGCTGGTGCGCAACTATCACCAATGGGGCTTAAAACTCCCTTTTGAATTAGAGTGCGAAAGCTCCCTAAATAGTAGTTTTTTAAACACTTTCCTGCGCGAGGGCTATATGTTCCAAAAGGTACGTGTAGAGGCAAACAACGCCCGCGGTAAGTACATAGAACGTATGTTTGGAAAGATGCGTAATAATAAAGAAAAATACGCCGAAGGTTGGATAGCACGCCCCTTTGCTAAGAGCGAATCCAACCAAGCAGGCAAAGGAGCTACTAAAATTATCCCTTACAACGAACTGGTGCAAGCACGCCTCGCCGATATAGAAGATTGGAACAACGAGCCACACGATGAGTACCCCGAAGTAAGCCGTTGGGAATATTTTCTCAATAACCAATTGGAAACTCTACCAGAAACCAATTACCGCGCTATACTACCTCATATAGGCTACAGCGTTAAAACAAGTTGCAAACAAGGCTATATCAGCCTAAATCGCCAAAAAATGGCAATCGCCGAAGATAGCAACATACTCACTGGCGAGCCACTCATTGAGAAAATGAAACAGATAGAAGGTAAAGATATAGAAGTTTATTGGCTCGACAGCAACGAAGGCGACCTTATCAAAGCCATAGCCTACTGTGGCGGTCGCTATATATGCGAAGTGCAGCCAATGCCAAAATTCCAACGCGCACGTGCCGAGCAAACCGAAGCCGATATGGTAGCCAAAGCCCTACAAGATGCCTACACAATGACCATCGTACGCTTTGTGCAACACCATAGCAAGCAAATAGCCGAAGTAGGCATCATCAACCGCGCACCCACACGCCAACGCGCTTTCGTTATCCCAAGCCTCAAACGTTACGAAGCCACCAACACCACAGAAGTCGAAATACTCACCGATTACGACTCCTTAGACGAAGACGACAAACAAATATTGTATAACCCCAGTACCGGTACCGAGTACACCCAATCTTGGAGAAACAAATACGCTATATAATGAAAATAGAAGCCCAATTCAAACAAAAAGTACGCGAAGCTATGTTAGCCGACCGCGAAAACTACGGAGGCTCCGACACCGCCTACGCTAAACGCCTTAAACTAAGTGCCGCCATTTATTCACAAATCAAAAACGGCAAAATAGACAAAGTACTATCCGACACCCAATGGCTTGTAATTGCCCACCAACTCGGCGTACAAGTGAACGACAATGGTTGGAAAGTAGCCCGCACACAAGTCTACACCGAAATTGAAGACAACTTGCTATACTGCAAAACTTACAGCAAATCAATGATACTGGTAGACGACTGCGGTATAGGCAAAACCTTCTGCGCACGCCACATCGTAAAACAGCAGAAAAACGCCTTTTATATAGACTGCTCACAAGCCAAAACCAAACAGCAATTCATTCGCTTGCTTGCCAAAACCATAGGCGTGGACGATACAGGGCGTTATGTAGATGTAAAAGCCGCTATCAAAATGTGCCTCCTCTACTTAGAGCAGCCCCTTGTAGTATTAGACGAAGCTGGCGACCTCGACTACAACGCCTTCCTCGAACTCAAAGAACTATGGAACGCTACCCAAGGCGAATGCGCTTGGTATATGATGGGAGCCGACGGGCTACGCGCCAAGATAGAAAGCGGTATTGCCCACAAAAAAGTAGGCTATGCCGAAATATTCGACCGCTTTTTCGACATCACCACTATAGTACCCCAAGGCACCGACGACCGCAAAGCCTTCTACATACAGCTACTGGGCGATGTAGCCACCGTGAATGCCAAACAGCAAAGCGATGTAGATAAGTTAGTGCGCAAATGCCTCAACCCAAGCGGTAAGAAAGACGCTACCGCCTCCGATATGAAACGACTACGTTATTTAGAAAACCTTATAAAACTAAGCTAAAACAATGGCACGAATAAAAGCAATATACGGCAAACAACTACTCGAAAAAACCTATAAAACTTTTCCTTTTGAAGGCGAATGGGCACGCGCACTGGGCAACCCCGAAGTAGCAGGCTTTTGGCTCATATATGGCAAAGAAAAGCAAGGTAAAACGTGGTTCTCACTCAAACTCGCCGAGCACCTTAGCACCTACGAAACCACAATGTACATCAGTGCCGAGCAAGGCACCAGCCAAACGTTCCAAGACGCCTACCGCCGAGCCCAACTCAACCCAGCTAATCGCCGCCTCAAAATAGTACCCTACACCGAGCTTGCCGAAATCGAAAACGCACTCGGCAAACAGCGAAGCCCGAAAGTAGTCATCATTGATAACACTACAGTATATAATGATGATCTCACCTCACCCAAACTCCGTGAGTGGATGCGCAAATACCGAAGCACCCTCTTTATACTCATCTCACACGAAGAGAAAGGCGAACCCGACCTCGCTGTAGGTCGCCTCTGTAAGAAACTCGCCGAAATCGTTATCCGAGTCGAAGGACTCGCCTGCCACGTGTCAGGGCGTTGCCCTGGCGGTACCCTCGTTATCAACGAAGAGAAAGCACAACTCTATTACGACACCAATATCACCCCTAATAGCTAACACCTATGAATACAATACCCCAACAAATCACCTATCGCCACGCCATCGCCCACCAATTAGGGCTTACATATTTGCAGTACGAAAACCTACGCTATGAGTTCTACATAGATTGGTGTATCCACCTTATACAACAAGATAAAGCACCAAATTTAAAACATCTCCTCACTCACGATAATCTACTTAATTGGTATGAGGATCAATGGTACAGCGAGGTGGAAAAAACTATTGAACGCCTCTACGGCAACGACATCACCCTATTCAATGCTGAAGATATATACTTACTAATATGTATCTATGCCGAGAACATCTTGCAGTATTACCCCAGTGTACTCCTAAAGAAAATAACCGCCCGTGTAGCTCGCAACGGAGACGAAGCGGAGACGAAGCGAAGACATACCGAACACGTACCGAACACGAAGCGAACACGCACCGAACACTAACCAAAGTCGGCGAGCTGGCACAGCCGAGTATGTGTACCAAGCGAACACCCCCTCACCGCTCCCATAGCTCCCACAGCTCCCACCAAAAAACAAAAAACAAAAAAAACAATGAGAATTGAACCTAACGAAATAAGCGACTACGAGTATATCAATCGCAAAATGAGAGAGCACGCACAAGAGCTCCTCAATAAAGCCAAAAAACAAAAACGCCCCACACGATACCTCCCCCAAGGCATTAGCGGCGATAGCGTGCGATGGTGGGCAGACCTCAAACAATACGGAAAACTAATTAACAAATAACAATTATCAATTATGACAGTAGATTTAAGTAAACTAACAGCCAACGAACTCAAAGCCGAACTACAACGCCGCGAGCAAGCACAAAATGAAAACCGCGAAGCATACAAAGCCCTCGTCAATGAAGCGATACCACAAATAATCGGCAAGCTGCAAACATATTCCGAGCAAATGGCAGAGGTGAAATTGCATACTTTTGAAGCTCTAAAAATTCTCTTGGACACCAAAAACGAAGTCTACGAAGTAAAAGGCGACCAACAAAGCCACACCTTCACCGATACCCACGGCAACACCATCACCTACGGATTCCGCGTCATCGACAACTGGGATGACACTGTTAATGCAGGCATTGAAAAAGTAAATCACTTTATTGCTTCACTCGCTAAAGACGACGACAGCGCCAAACTCGTTTCAGTCATCAACCGCTTATTAAAAAAGGATGCAAAAGGCAACCTCAAAGCCTCCCGCGTGTTAGAACTTACCCGTGTAGCCAAAGAATTTGATAACCCTGACTTCACAGACGCAGTAAAAATTATTTCCGAATCCTACCGCCCACAACGTTCCGCCTTCTATATCGAAGCCAACATCCTCGACGAGCAAGGCAAAAAGTGTAACATACCTTTGTCACTCTCATCGGTGGACTTTCCCCCTGGTACTGACATTAAACACCTTTTCCCTGTACACCAAAAGTACGAAGAGCAAGCCACCGCATAATAACACTTTTAGCTATCTCGGTAGCTAAAAGATGCTCCTCCGCCCTTAGGAAGTCGCTGGCAATAAGAGGACGCTTTTATGAGACCCACTAAGGCGAGGAGCTTTTAAATAACCTTTAAACACCATTTAAAAATGAAAGAAACAGCTACGCATTATTACTGCAGCCTATTAGGAAGCACACAAGCTAAAAGTAAACTAAATAATAAATTTATTAAGTTTTTAAAAGAAATGGACGGCAAAATCTGCCTTGCGAGTGATGTAGAAAAAATAGAGCTAAATATTATTGAAAAAGCCAAAGAACTCAATGAAGAGTACCCCCATCACAACCCATTGGAGATTACTTTTTGGGAAAGACAAGAGAGCGGATATATTATTTTAATAGGGTTCAAATATTGCACTTTTTACCTAAAACCTTCTCACCTAATAGAACTATAACCTTTAAACACCATTTAAAAATGAAAAACGAAACCGCAATAAAACCCCACCAAATTCGCATTCTGCAAACCCTTTTAAGTAAGCGTTTCAGCGACCGAGAAGCCCGCCTACACTTTGTATGTAGCTTTATAGGGCGAGAACTACCCAGTACCAAAAACCTCACCGAAGACGAGTTTTTCACCCTTGCCGAGCACCTTGGTTATAAGTTTGAAATGCACGCCTATTTCAATACCCAAAACAAGCAACACGCCAAGCTGTTATCCCTATGCCACGAACTCGGCTGGCGCGACGAAACCAACCCAAAATATGCAGATATAACACGCCTTGGCAAATGGTTCTGCTCAAGCAAAAACCCATTCAAAAAAAGCCTGCAATCGCTCACCCCCAGTGAGGTAGGCAAAGTAAACAACATTTTTGAAAAAATGAACGAACAACGCTATGAAAGAAGTTAGAAAATTAACAAATTGGCTCATTAGCAAATTGAAAAGTTGCCCCCACAAGCATAAAGAGCTCCGCACCCTTGCCCACTACGTTACAGTAGAAGTAACCGCTCTCTTTTGCAAGGACTGTGGAAAGCAACTCACCAAAGAAGAGTGGAATGTATAACCTTTTAAATACAAAATACAATGGAAATAGACGATTATGATATAAGTTACTCCTCAATATGCGATAGGATTAATGGAAGCCCTCAAGCAGCAAAAAAAGAGCTATTGCGTTTGTGCAATATGAACATAAAAGCAGAAGAAAAAGTTAAAAAATTAGAAGAGGAACTAAGTAAGGCAAAAACTGATGTAAGATTTTTTAAAAAAGGCATATACAACACCTTTCATTACTTCCGCAACCAAATTGGCAAACTACCCTCCTCTATTATCCTCCGTGAAGGAAAGACGATATACGTCATTAAGTACTTCGATGAAGATAACATTACAATAAATGTTGAAAAGGAAAGTTTTTAATTACTAAAACACAAAGAAAATGAACGCAGAAAATTACCCCACTTGGCTTGTTCCATTAGATATAGCAAGAAAACTTAAAGAAATTGGGATGAGTAATTCAGAAATACTAGTTTGTAATGATGGTTATTATGGTTGGTATAGGAATGAAGAAATTTATGATTATGATATTGATGGTGAATTTACTAAATACACAGCATTAGAAGCCTCTGAATGGGAAAACTCAAATTTAGAACCTACATATACTTGGGAACAAGTATTTGAATGGTTTAGAGTGCGCGGACTATTTTCCTATATACGCCCAAATATGGGAGCAATGGATTGGTATTCTTATCAAATTTATGACCGCTTTGACATTGAAAAAGAAAAAGGAATGTCATTCGATTACGAAAATGCTCGCCTCTTCTGTATAGAAGCACTCATCGAAATATTCAAAGAACGGGAAAGGAACAAAGAAAAAAGAATAATGGAAGTATAACATTTAATCACGAAGAAAATGAATAACACCGAAAATTACCCCACTTGGCTTGTGTCCCCCGACATTGCCAAAGAACTCAAAGAAATAGGGTTTGACACCCCTTGCTATTGCTATATAGCTCTTGCTATCAGCGGCAAAGGTTACCAATGCATAGAAATAGGTGATAGGATACACAACGAAGTTTATAATAGTATCGAATTAAGAGATATAAAGCGTATCAATTACAACAAACAGAAAGGTTGTATATCCCTTCCCTCTTGGACAGAAGCCCTTGCTTGGTTCAGAGCAAAAGGCTACTATGGCAACCTCGAAACCACCAGCAAAGGTACTTCAGCCTACATCTTTTACCCCGAATTAGACAACGGAGAATTTTGGGAGTTTGCCTACAAAGAAAGCTACGAAGAAGCTCGTGAAACCCTTTTACTTAAACTAATAGACCTCTATAAAACAGCAAACCAATGACCTACACCGTAACTCTACACCGTACCCACACACTGCTAAAGCTCACCTACAAAAAAGGTGAGCTTTGCAAAATAGAAATCAAAAGAGGAGGGCTCAACAGTCAGCAATACCAACAGCTTGGAGCTATCCTCCCCCCACAAGAGGAAGATATAGAACGCTACCAAGAACAATGGAGAGGTAGCGTTTCTTATCGTGAGGATGTGCCAGACCCTGTAAGTCTATACGGAAAGTTCTTAGACGAATGGTTCGCCTTTTACAAACGTTTGTACGGATTTCCTCCCAAGTTCACTGGAGCAGACGGCAAAGCCCTCAAGCAAATCATTAGCTACCTGCAACAAGTATCAGCCAACGACACTGAAGCCCTTTCCACGTGGCAATACCTATTGGGCAATTGGCAGAAGATGGATGAGTTTCACCAACGAAACACCGATTTAAAATACATCAATTCACAACTTAACAAGATATTACAAAATGCAAAACGAGGTAACAGTAGTGCAAAACAAACTTACAGCACTGATTTCAAACGAGAAATTCTTAAAGGTATATTCACCAGCTAACTGTATGAAGTATAGCTACAAGCTCAAAACCATAGCTGAAGCTATCGACCTGCCAACGCCTTCCATTAGTGCCATAAGGCGAGACTATGGGGCAACCGCTTGCGAGAGCTTTGTAATGCTATGGCTTGTCTATCTCAACGAAATGCTCAACCTCTCCCGCCCTATGAGTGAAGAACAAATAAGGCTTTGCAGTAGCCAAATAATGAACGATTACGGTTACTTAAAACTCACTGAAATATCATTTATATTCAAACGCGTACTATCGGGTGAATACGGCGAATTTTACGAGCGCTTGGGTATTGATAAAGTGCTTAGATTTTTTAGAGAATACGACAAAGAACGCCTACAATACATAGACGATGAACGCCAACGCGAACACACCGAATTTCGCTACCAAGAGCAAAAAAATGAAACTCCCTTAGACGACTTTAAACGCAAACTAAAAAAAGCCTACCGACTCACACAACGAAAGACGAGAGACGATTAAATTCGCCTCTCGTCTTTTGTATTTTGTAATTCGTAATTATTTCATACCTTTGCACTATAAAATCAACTCCTTAAAAGCAATGCCTCTAAAAACACCCCATAAAAAGCAGGGTTACCAGCGTAACCAGCTCCTCCGTTATAAAGCTGTAATGGACGAGTTCAACCGCCACGACGCGCGCTATATGCCTATAGTGGTAATATGGCGTGAGTTTATATACCCCAAGTTCTTTATATCGCGAGGCACACTCTACAAAATTCTAAGTATAGATGTAGATACAGAGCTACAAGCCTACGCCTAATTACCTGTGCGGCTCGCACTAACAATTCTGCACTTCACAACTGTAATACACTTCATATTCCTGTACCCCATCATCACGCAGCATTCTGTTCTGCGAAGTCCTAATAAGTGGCGAAACATTAGGCAGTAATGATACTCCGTGTAGTTGCTGGTGTATCTTCTCTATAATACCCCATATTGCCCACACCTCTTCTTTTTGTCTACTTGGGGCTTGCATACTACTATTGGTAAGCCTCATATTAGCCACTGTAATTTTTATTTGTACAGTTCCTATCTGTCGTTGTAGAGGTTTTTTAGTAATATCTTTGCCTAAGTTAGTGAATTGCACTTGTTGCACATCAATCAGCGCACAAGGGTATTGCACAGGCATATTAGGACTGTAATAGTCTAACTGTCCCCAGTTCTCATCTATGTGTTTAAGTTCTGCAATCTCGCTTATTTTCTGCTGTATTTTCTCTAATAATGTTTTCACTGGTGTATGCTATTTAGTAGTTCTTTCATATTAAAATTTACAATATCATTTACCATTCGTTTTACTTCTATATGGTCGCCAATAAATTTTCGCTTGGGTATTTTTAGTTTGTCGCCTACTTTTTTTAAGGCAAGGGCTTTCCAGTGCTCTGCTTCTACTGAAAAAGCCCTTTGTGTAGCCCCTTTGCGCCCTTTAGCTGCTCCAATAGCCTTGTAATACATTGCCCAAAAATAACGCTTCATTTTAGCCGTTATTTCAATTTCACCACCATTGTTTTGAATATCGGCATAAGGCACCGAACTTGTCCAGCGTACAGTAGTACCTTCAATGTTGCTACGGATAGACCGCCGCAAGGTACCTGTGCGCATCATTAGCGAGCCACGCCGGTTAGGTATAAGGGTATTAGCCCACTTCTGGTCAAAGAAGGCTTTGCGCTCAAAGTTACGGTCGAAAGCCTCTGATAGCTTTACTTTGGTATCCGTTAATATATGATTTAAAAAGTCTTTAAACTCCATTTAAAAAAAAGTTTATGTTTATTTGCTTGTTGTTTTGTTTTTATTTTGTACTTTTGTTGCCTAAAATACATTTATAGAATGGAAACGATTTTTGACCACAACCCCACACAATCGGAGTTAAACGCTCTTAGGTTTGATGCCTTATCATTTACACTTAAATTTGGCATTGAACTAAATGAGGAATTAACCCCTGATAGTTACAAAAAACATATCACAAAAGAATTTGCTTTTTATGATTTAGCTTGCCTCTTTGAGGAAAGAGGAGATATGGATAAAGCCGAGCAGTATTGGCAACAGCTTCCTAAAGCCTATAAAGAATATGGTTTGGGGTATGATGCTATTGCTACCGCTGTATAGCAAAAAACTCGGTTATCTTCTCCCCTATATTAGAATAATCACTCATTAAGTGAGGTTTAAAAAAATCAACAGCTTCACGTTCTTCTATACCGTTGTTTTTCAATCGCTCTCTGAAATTCTTAATCCAACCACTATATCCATATCCTTCCTCTAAAATTCTTTGTTGGTGTGATGCTCTCCCGCCAAGTCTTTCAATAAATTCATTATAAGTATGTCGTGCTATAAATTCATTGATAGTTTCCATACTTTCTGTTTGTCTCCTATTAAGTTGCATTGGGCGGCTTTGAGTTTTAGCGTGTAATATTTCGTGCCATAACGACTCTAAAGCGTACTCTTGTTTGAATGTTAAAGACTCTCCCTTCTTTATTGCTCCTAATGCTTCTCGTAACTCTAACGCAGGGTTAAAACCAATGCTTGCAAAGGTATGAGTACTTATTTTTATAGTAGATTGACTACTCCATTCATTAGTATTGTTATTAAAATACATTGAGTGTTGCATTAAAAAGTTGGTAGAACTTGTAAAGCTCACCTCTTCGAGTCCTCTTCTAAAGTCGTTAGGGAATAATTCAGCATATTTTAGCAATACATTTTTTACCTCCTCTCTTGTGGGGAAGTCTCTTCTTATGAGCTCTTGCAAATTAACTGAAGTTCTATTATTCATTGCTTCTAACTCTCTTTGTACCTGCCCAGCCCCTACTACTTGGGTATAGGTATTAGTGGGTGGAAATACCTTCTTTTCCTGCCCTGGGTTAAAGCGAAACATCTCCAATTTATTCTTACCGCTCTTTCCTATCTGGGTAGTGGCTTCCTCACCTGCCTTTTTGGCAGTTTCGGGGTTGCTTTTGGTGTTTTCACGTGCCAAGACTTCCACAGCGGTACAGCGACAACGCCAACCATTAGGCGGGTAGTATTCTGTCCAAAAGGTGTCGTCTTTAGGCAGACATATTCCTGCCAAAGCGGCGTGGCTTTGTCTTACCCGCTCATCGCCTGCCGTGCGATATTCAAGCCAATACCTGCTTGTATCCTCCTGCAGGTTTGCCCAATTAGAGGCACTCTGTGCGCTCTGTACAGCGAATTGGTACTCGGCTTCTAAGTAGTTACGGTTGTAGGTGTTATTCAGCTTTAGTACCTCCTGCTCAAACTGATAATAAGGACGTACATTGCCCTGCTCATCTTTGAGTTTGCTACGGGCTTCAGTAAGTTGGGTATGGGTTTTTAGCCCCGAAAAGATAAATACATCACGTTCTAAATAGGCTCTCATCTCATCGGGTACTTCGTGAGGGATAGCGGTGTTAAACACTTCGGCGGTAGCCGTAATAAGGTCGCGATAGGCTTTGTATTTGGTAAGGTCTTCGGGTTTGTAGGTGCCTTTCTTATGCAAATAGTCAAAGGCGCGGTGAGCCACCGCAGGCAAATTATCAATAGCTTTTGGACGATGAGGGGCGGATTGTTGGGATAATTGTACTTCTTGGCACGCCTCACAATCACAGGGCGCATATTGTAGGCTTAGACTTTGGTGCATAGCCCCGAAATAGCGATGAGCCACCGTGGGCATAATTTCGGGGCTTAGTCGAAAAAATCTAAGGTGAGTTTTTGAGGCGTGGCAGGGGCTTTTTGCCCTGTAACCTCAATGCCGAACTTTTCTTTGAGCCATTCATCGGATACTTCTTTATAAGGCAGTATTTCCTTAGTGCGTGTCCATAGTTCGCCCAAGTCCTCTGCTTGGTCATACACGAGCGATAAGCCCTCTTCGGGGAGTACCCCAATGGCATAGAGTGCGGGTAGTACTTTATCGTTCATATACTGCTCTACCATTGTTTGGTCGGCATCCA
>CAUREJ010000057.1:0-13900 GCA_963523735.1 uncultured Capnocytophaga sp. | reverse complement strand
TAAAAAATGTCAGGTAACTGACAAAATGACTGTAAACCAATTTTAGGACGTGACATTACTTTTTTCTCCCCCTGTTCGTTCCCCTCAAAAATATTTTCTACTTTCCTTTTGTTATTTGCTATAATTTTACTACCTTTGTACCATAATATTAAGAATCAACCTCTATTGTTATGTTAAAAAAAATCTATCTTTATGTACTTTTGCTCTTCACAGTCACTACTTTCGCTCAAGTAAAAGTAGAAGGGATTGTTACCGATGAGCAAACCTCAAAACCCTTACAAGGGGTTAAAGTACGCGTTAATTCCCCTCGTCGTGAGGCTGTTACCGATAGCAAAGGTCGTTATGTGTTCCAGCTTCCACAGGGTGATTTCCTATTGATATACTCCCTTAATGGGTATACCACCCGTGAGGAAGTAGTGATGATTGAAAACGAGCACACCCAAGCCCTTCCAGCAGTTAGTCTTTCGGCTGATTATGCACAGGAAATGGAGCAGCTTGCTGTCATCACCGAAACTGAGCTTGAAGACGATGAAAGCCAGTCCGATGCTATGTCCAGCCTCCTACAAAGCTCTCAAGACGTTTTTATGCGTCGTGCTGCCTTTGATTTTAGTTCTGTCTTCTTCAAACCTCGAGGCTATGACTCCAAAGACCTCACCGTACTTATCAACGGAATCCCTATGAACCGACTCGAAAACGGACGAGCGCAATGGGCTAATTGGGGCGGACTGAATGACTTGACCCGTAACCAAGAAATTACTAACGGGATTGATAAGTCCGACTATGCTTTTGGAGGTCTCGCCGGTTCTAACTACATTACTATACGTCCTTCACTGAACAGAGCAGGCTTGCGCCTTTCTTCATCGCTCAGTAACAGGAGCTATGTAGGTAGATTAATGGCAACCTATAACTCGGGTGTACAACGCAACGGACTTGCCTACACCCTCTCGGCTTCACGCCGTTGGGCAGCTAACGGAAGCTGGGTGGATGGTACCCTCTATAATGCCTACGCCTTTGCCGGAGCTGTTGAATATCAGTTATCCAACCATCATAACTTTAACCTAATCGGTATGTTTGCTCCAGTAAAACGAGGCAAAACATCCCCCTTAACACAGGAGACAATCGACCTCTTCGGCTATCAGTACAACCCCTATTGGGGCGACCAGAACGGTAACAAGCGCAATTCACGTAACCGCATTGTTTCTGAACCCATCTTCGTCCTTTCTTATAACTATGAAAAAGAAGATACGCGCCTTACTATTGACTTAGGCTATCAGTTCGGCGAGATAGGTAACACACGCATCAGCTACGGCAATGCCACCAATCCTGAACCCAACTACTACCGCCGAATGCCAAGCTATTACATTAATCAACCCTCAGGCGCCAATTGGGACTTGGCTAACCTTCAAAAAGAATACCTCCTTAACAACTCCCAACTCAATTGGGCAGACCTCTACCGCGCTAATAGTAACACTACCGATAAGCGCAGCGCCTTTATCGTGAGTAACGACATCAATCGTGAACGCACTTTTACCGCCAATATTAACTTCACGACCCCTATCGACCCACATATCAAGTTCAGATCGGGTGCTGTATACCGCAATATAAACTCCGATAATTTTGCACAAATAGACGACCTACTCGGCGGAGAATACTTCCTCAATTACGACTATTTTGAAGGGAAACCCTATGATGCCAACGATGCCAATATGCGCAAAACCAAAGGCGACAAGTGGAACTACTTCTACGCCCTCAAAAGCAATATAGCCGAAGTATTTTCTCAGTTAGAGTTCAACTTCAAAAATACCGAATTATTCGTTGCGGCACGTTACCATTACACCGATGTACAGCGTGAAGGTAAGTTCAATTACACCCATTATCCCGACTCTTACGGCAAAGGAGCCACCCAAATCCAAAACGGAATGAGTACCAAAGCAGGGCTAACACACGCTATTACTGGGCGTCACCTCTTGCAGCTCAACGTTGGTTATCTGAACACACCACAATCTGTTCGTAACATCTACGCCAACATACGCAATTCCAACCAAGCATTGCCCAAACTCAAAAATGAAGTAGCCTACACTACCGATGCAAGCTATATCTTGCGCCTGCCTTACCTCAAAGGGCGTCTTACAGGCTTCTTTACCCAGATTGAAAACACTTCCGAAACCAACTTCTTCTATACCGAAACAGCTCTTACCGATGAAATAGACCGTGATTTTGTTTCACAAACCATTGACGGCATACAAAAACAACACTTTGGGCTTGAATTAGGAGCGGAAGCAACCCTACTACCTACCCTCAAACTGAGTGCTGCTGCCGCCATAGGTCAGTATACCTATAGCAATAACCCCTCTCTATACATCTCATCGGGTGAGGTAAACAAAACCATTGACCGAGTAACACTCAAAAATTACCACGTGCCAAGCGGTCCTCAACGAGCTTATTCATTAGGGGTAGAGTACCGAGACCCCAACTACTGGTGGGTATCGGCTACAGCCAACCTTCTGACCCATAATTACGTTTCACTCTCGGCGCTGAACCGCACCTCACAATTCTTTATTAACCCAACCACCAAAGCACCCTTTGATAATATAAGCACCGAAAAAGCACGACAGCTGCTCAAGCAAGAACGCCTTTCCGATGTATTTCTTGTCAATCTTGCCGGAGGTAAATCTTGGCGCGTAAACAAAACCTACATCAGCCTAATGCTCAGCGTGAACAACCTACTTAACACTAAATTCCTATCCGGAGGATTTGAACAGTCACGCACTGCTAATTACGGCAAAATGTTAGAAGACAACGCCCATAACATCCCTACTTTTGGCAATCGCTATTTTGTAGGATACGGAAGAACCTATATGGTAAACCTTGCCGTAAGTCTTTAGTAATTAACAAAACAAAAACATTTTACCCTAATCTAAAATAACAACTGAAATGAAACTAACAACCTTAAAAAACAGCGGAATAGCCTTACTATCGCTATTCACCCTCATATCCTGCGTAAAGGATGATGATTATGAGCTCCCCGAAATCAAAAAAGAGCTCCCTAAGTTCGATGGCACCATTGTACCATTCGCCTCTGTAGCAAATAAAACCACCGCTACAGTAGCTACTTATACCGCTAATGAAGCAATCGAAGGCTATGTAATATCCAGTGACGAAGGAGGTAACTTCTATCAAAAAATCTACATACAAAGTACCGATGGCACCCAAGGAGTATCGGTAGCTATTGAAGAAGGAAACCACTACACTGAGTTCCCTTTAGGGGCTAAAGTACAGCTACGCCTAAAAGACCTCTCTACACAGCTTAACAATGCGGCGGTTGATATAGGCTATAAAACCTACACCTCAGGTAACTATACCAATGTAGGTCGAATACCCAAATCCGTCTACAAAAACCACTTGTTCGATACCGGCGAACGCAAACCCGTAGCCCAGTTAGCCAAAGAGTTCACCTCTATAGCCGAAGCAGCTACCGATGCACACCTTAACCAGCTCATAACCCTGAAAAATGTACATTTCCCAATCAAATCCGTAGGTAAAACACTGTATGACAAAGGAAACCTTGCAGGGAAAGCTACCAACTATAACCTTACCGATGCCGCCGGAAAGCACCTCATCTTCCGCACTAGTGACCACGCTAAGTTTAAAGATGAAAAAGTGCCTGCCGGAACCGTGAATGTAACAGGAGTACTTACCAAATTTAACAAAGACTATCAGTTCCTAATCAGTAATTACACCGATTTAGTAGTTATAGGAGGTACCGTAACCGAAACACAAACCGCTACGGTCGAGACTATCGAAGCTGCCACTGCTAATGCTTCTATTTATAAAAAGGATAAAGTAGTTAAAATACACGGTACAAGCATTACCAAAGGTGGGAAAGCACACTTTAAGCTCTCTGATGAAACTCTTATTCAAGTTTATATAAATAATAAGAATACAAAAATAAGCAACGAAGTAAAAGAAAAATTAGCTACCGAAGGCTATGAGCTTACCGTAAAAGGAAAATTAGGTGAATATGATGGCTTAAAACAAATAGAGGTAAGCGAGGAAGCCGACATCGTTTTCGGTACAGTCCCAGCTGCTCCTACCTATACCCCTTTAGAAGCTACCACAGCCACTGTAGCCGATTACGCCAATGGTAAATACGTAAAACTACACGGCACTATTACTGTTGAAGGCAAATTCTCATACATAGTGCTTAAAGACAACACCAAAATACAGCTTTATGCTGCCAATTTTGGAAGCATAAGTAAAGAAAAAGCTGAAAAACTAAAAGTTGCCGGACAAGAAGTAACCATTTCAGGTAAGTTTGAAGATTATAATCCAAAACCTAATGAAGTAGTGCGTGAGCTTATTTATGTAAAAGATACCGATATCGAGTTAGGCACCGCAAGCACCCCTCAGCCACCTACCCCTGCCATTATCGCCATCGATGCTGCTCAAGCCAAATCAGCCGATTTTACTAACAATATCGGAAAAACAGTAAAACTAACCGGTATCCTTGTCGATGAAAATGGTAAATCCCACATCAAATTCTCCGATGGCACCGATCTTCAGCTATATGTACCCAACTACGGCAAACTACCTGCATCCTTTAAAAATAAAATGAAAGCAGGTACCAAAGTAGCCATAACAGGTACTTTTAAAATATTTGAAGATAAGAAAAACAATAAGAAAATAAACCAAATTACTTATACCAAAGTAGAGGATGTAGAGTTCCTATAATCTTTTACATAAGGTAGCTAAAAAGGAGCTGTTGGAAAATCCCAATAGCTCCTTTTCGTTTATTCTTATATCAAAGATACCTTTCTCTCTTAATTGTTAATTTAGGCTTCATCTCCTCCCAATGTGCCAATTTCCAAATTGGCTAATTGATAATTGTTTCGTACTTTTGCCTCATAAATCATCACACAAATGAAAAAACTAATAACCCTCCTATCAATATGCTCCTTCACAGTAGCACAAGCCCAAAACACCCCTATCGATATTAAAGACCTTTCGGTAGCGCAAGAACCCCAATGCACCAACATCAATAAAACCATACAAAAAGAAGGTCGCAGCCACTTTTGGCAATGCGTCGATAGCTGGGTATACAACCATTTCACCTTCCCCCAAGAAGCTTTTAATAACCGACAAGAAGCCATCGTCTGGATACCCTTTTTAATAAACGAAAAAGGAACATTTCTTGTAAACAAAGATTCTATAAATATAACAGTACCTCCTGAAAAAATTAAAGATTTAGATGAAGGTAAATACAACTCCATAAAAGAAGTGTGTTATAACATTTTTGCAACCTTTCCCAATGTAATTCCCGCCAAAAATACACAAGGACAAGCAATCCCCGTCAAAGGCAAGTACCCCATTAGTTTTATAATTCCTTTAGATGAAAACCAACAACCCATAGAAGGAGAAAAAGGCATTGCCGAAGCCCTTAAAACAGCCCTAAAACCCGTTGTTGAAAAAGCAGCGTGTAGGGTCGGAAAAGAACACCTATCCGAAGAAGAAAAAACCGCCGACGCCAACAGATTCTTCTCTACAATGATTCGCAGCAAATATCACTATCCCCCCACAGCGCTTGAGTTAGGAATCTCAGGCAAAGTAACCGTAAAAATAGAAGTCGATACCGAAGGCAAAATAACAGCCAAACGCATAAGCGGCCCTAATGAATTATACAGCGCCGTCGAAAAAACCTTTACCAATATCCCCGACTTTATCCCCGCCCGTGATCAATACGGCTACCCTATAAAAATGACCTATGTAATAGCTATCAACATTTCATTAGCTGTATGACACACAAAAAAGAGGCTACCCCAATAATGAGGCAGCCTCTTTTCATATAATAATTGTTATGAAAAAAACAAAAAACACCTACCGATTAAATAACGCCTTGGTCAACCATAGCAGCAGCTACTTTCATAAAGCCAGCGATATTAGCCCCTTTCACATAGTTAATATAACCATCTTCTTGTCCGTATTTGAGGCAAGCGTTATGGATAGATTCCATAATTTGGTGTAATTTAGCATCTACTTCTTCAGCTCTCCACGCAAGGTGAGCAGCATTTTGGGTCATTTCCAAGCCCGAAGTAGCCACACCACCCGCATTTACCGCTTTACCAGGAGCAAAAGGAAGTTTAGCATCTTGGAAAGCCTTGATAGCCTCAGGGGTACAACCCATATTCGATACTTCAGCTACCAGTTTCACACCGTTAGCAATAAGCGTTTTGGCATCTTCTTCATTTAGCTCATTTTGGAACGCACAAGGCAAAGCAATATCACAAGGTATTACCCACGCCTTTTTGCCAGCAGTAAACTTACTTTCCTTAGCAAATTTTTCAGCAAACGGTGCTACAATATTGCGGTTTGAAGCGCGAAGTTCCAATAAGTAGTCAATCATTTCGTCAGTCATACCATTAGGCACTTCCACGCAGCCATCAGGTCCCGATAAGCCTATCACTTTAGCACCTAACTGAGTAGCTTTTTGTGAAGCTCCCCACGCTACGTTACCAAATCCCGATACAACCACGCGTTGTCCTTTAAGGTCTTTACCAAGTTTTTTAAGCATGTGGTCTACAAAGTAAAGAGCACCATAACCAGTAGCTTCAGGGCGAATCAGTGAGCCACCCCAGTTAATACCCTTACCAGTAAGTACCCCCGTATTGTATTCGTGGGCTAATTTCTTGTACATACCGTACATATAGCCTATTTCACGACCACCTACACCCACGTCGCCAGCAGGCACGTCAGTATCAGGCCCTATGTATTTCCATAATTCAAGCATAAAGGCTTGGCAGAAACGCATAATTTCCCCATTCGATTTTCCAGTAGGGTCAAAGTCCGAACCTCCTTTAGCACCTCCCATAGGTAAAGTAGTAAGAGCATTTTTAAAAGTTTGCTCAAAGCCTAAGAACTTTAACATCGATAGGTTCACTGCTTTGTGGAAACGGATACCACCTTTGTAAGGACCTATAGCAGCGTTAAATTGTACACGATAGCCAAGGTTGCTTTGCACCTCACCTTTATCATCTACCCAGTCCACGCGGAAAGTATAGATACGGTCAGGTTCTACAATACGTTCTATAATTTTAGCGTTAGCAAATTCAGGGTGTTGGTTATACACCTCTTCTACTGATTCAAGCACTTCGTGAACGGCTTGCAAATACTCTTTTTCTCCTGGGTGCTTAGCCTCTAAGGAGCTCATAATCTTTTTTACGTCCATAATATATTAATTAGTTATGTAATTAATTGTTAATATAAATGTGCGACAAAGGTAGTTAATATTATTGAAACCAGCAAAGAAAACGAAAGAAATTTTTATAAAACACTTTTATTTCAAAAGAAAGTGAAGTTTTTTAGGCATAACAAATACCATTCCTTGTCTATCCCTCGTAAGTAAAACTCTATGAGCATTTATCAAATTATGAGTGTCCGGTAAAAATCAATAAAGCATAAAAAGTACTACTCATCCTTGTATTTTCAAGGATTGAGCAGTACTTTTATATTTTCCAAGCCCCCTAATAATTAGGAATAAAAAAAGCCCCGAAGATAGTCGAGGCACTAAATGTTTTCACAACGGAATAATCCTTATTGTGAATTGCTTTCAAATTGTGTGGCAAAAGTAAGTATAAAATTTTTAATGTGCAAATATTTTTTCGTAAAAATAGCTCAAACGCACGAAAACCGTTTTCCTCCTCTCCAAAACTTAATACCTAAAATGCATCTTTTTCTCGTTTTTGTTGCGAATAATTCAAAAATTACCAACCCCAACTCCCTTTTTTGCACAGAAACACAACTCCTTAACAATGAACTCATTACAATAAAAACCTTATCAAAAACAGCTTGGAGCCATCTCGAAGCCAGAGCGAAGGCATACCGAAGGCAGAGCGAAGGTAGTCGGTGAGCTGGCGCAACCGAGTATGTCGCGAACTATAAGCGTTACTTTACTGAATATCAAGCATTTCAATCCTAACCCCTCACTTTGCATTATTCGCAATGAAAATAGGAAAAAGATGATTTTTTGTTATTTTTGATATGACTTCAATGTACCATTGTAATTTCGTGCGTCTGACCTAATATAAAAAAAATTATTACATTTGTCCTTTCTAAAAAAACATCATACAAATGAAGAACATACTAGGTTTAGATTTGGGCTCTAACTCTATCGGTTGGGCTCTTATACAACAAGATTTTGAAAACAAACAAGGAAGAATTATGGCTGCTGGCAGTAGGATTATTCCTATGGATCAGAGTGTATTAGGCGACTTTGAGAAGGGGAATACAGTTTCTCAAACTGCTGAAAGAACTACTTATCGCAGTACGCGTCGCTTGAGAGAACGGCATTTACTTCGCCGTGAGCGACTTCATAGAGTACTTCACATATTAGGATTTCTACCTCCTCACTATGATGTTCAAATAGACTTTTCCAAAAGATATGGCAAATTTATAGATAATGCTGAACCCAAAATAGCTTATAATAATGGCACTTTCATCTTTATGGATAGTTTCAATGAGATGATTGAGGATTTCAGAAAATATCAACCTCAATTATTCTATAAGAAACCTAATGGAGAAGAAAGCAAAATCCCTTATGATTGGACAATTTATTACCTGCGCAAAAAAGCTCTTTCACAGAAAATTACCCAAGAGGAATTAGCTTGGCTTATTCTCAACTTCAATCAAAAAAGAGGCTACTACCAATTGCGAGGAGAGGAAGAAATACAAAACCCTAACAAAGAGATTGCTTTTCATTCTTTGAAAGTAGTAGAGGTAGAAGCTGAAGCTCCTAATAAGAAAGGTGAGGTTTGGTATACCATTCATTTAGAGAATGGTTGGATATACCGCCGTACGAGCAAAATTTCGTTAAAAGACTGGAAAGGGAAAACACGTGATTTTATTGTCACTACCGACCTTAATGATGATGGAACGATAAAAGTAGATAAAGAAGGAAATGAAAAACGTTCCTTCAGAGCTCCTGACGAAAACGACTGGAATTTACTCAAAAAGAAAACAGAGCACGATATTGATTTTTCTCGAAAAACCGTAGGTGCTTATATCTACGACCACTTGTTGCAAAGTCCTAATCAGAAGATAAAAGGAAAATTAGTTCGTACTATTGAACGAAAATACTATAAAGATGAATTAAAAGCTATTTTAGCTAAACAAATAGCACTCCAGCCAGAATTGTTTACCGAAAACCTATTAGCAAGCTGTATAAGAGAATTATACCGCAAAAACGAAATACAACAGCAAAACCTATTATCAAAAGATTTTCTTCATCTGTTTCTAGAAGATATCATTTTCTACCAGCGCCCATTGCGTAGCAAAAAATCTACTATTGCTAATTGCAGTTTAGAAAAGCATTCATATATAGATAAAGAAACTAATGAACGCAAAGATGCCCCTATAAAAGTATGTGCCAAATCTAATCCTTACTACCAAGAGTTTAGAGTGCTGCAATGGTTGCAAAACTTAAAAATTTACAAATTAGAAACCGATTGTGAGGTAACTGCTGAGTTTATCAAAACCGCTGAAGACTATCAGGCGCTGTTTAACTTCTTGATGACTCAAAAAGAAATAGATAACGAAGGTTTACTGAAATACTTTTTACTTGCAAAAAATCCTCAAATTAAAGATAAAGCAGCTAAAAGCGAGCTTAAAAAATGGCTTACTACTTATCGCTGGAACTACGTGTATGATGTGGCAGATAACTCCTCCAAAAAATATCCAATGAATGAAACGGGCTACGAGCTTCAGCGATATTTGCAGAAAGTAGAAGGCCTTCCTGCCAATTTCCTAACCTTTGAGCTCACTTATCGCCTATGGCATTTGCTCTATTCGGTGAAGGACAAAATTGAATTTGAAAAAGCATTAAAGAAATTTGCTCAAAAAAATCAATTAAACGAAGCGTCCTTTGTAGAGAGTTTTAAGAACTTCAAACCCTATCCTAATGAATATGGTACTTTCTCCGAAAAAGCTATTAAAAAAATGCTCCCTCTGATGCGTTTTAGTAATCATTGGAACTTTAATCATATTGATGTATCTACTCAAAAACGTATAGATGACCTTATTAATGGGGTGGAGAATGAAGATATCCGTACCATCATTAGAGAAAAAGCAGAGAAATATCAGCTAAATAACGAGACAAGTTTTCAAGGATTACCTCTTTGGATGGCTCAGTATGTAGTCTATAACCGTCACGCCGAAGCTACCGATATAGAAAAATGGACATCAGTGAGTGATTTAGAAGCATATTTGCAGGATTTCAAACAGCACTCACTCAGGAATCCTATAGTAGAGCAAGTAGTTACCGAAACTTTACGTGTAGTAAGAGATATTTGGCAACAATACGGTGGGGGACAAGCAAATTTCTTTGATGAAATACATATAGAGTTAGGTAGAGAACTTAAAAACACCTCTAAAGAAAGAGAAAGACTCTCTAAACAAAATCAGGAAAATGAAAATACAAACCTACGCATTAAAAAGTTGCTTGCCGAATTAAAAGAAGATACAACTATACAGAATGTGCGCCCCTATTCGCCAGTACAGCAAGAACTGCTTAAAATCTATGAAGAAGGCGTATTCAGTAGTACAGATGAAATAGACGAAGATATTCAGAAAATTCGCAAAAAAGCTCAACCTACCACCTCTGAGATACAACGCTACAAACTGTGGTTAGAACAAAAATATAGGTCTCCTTACACAGGAGAGGTGATTTCTCTCACAAAGCTATTTACTGAGGATTATGAAATAGAACATATTATTCCGCAAAGCCGTTATTACGATGATAGTTTTTCTAATAAAGTAATATGCGAATCGGCTGTAAATAAACTAAAAACAAATCAATTAGGTTTGGAATTTATACAGAATCATCACGGCGAAAAAGTGCCTGTGGCAGGCAATAAAGAAGTGACTATCTTCACAGAAGAACAATACAAAGAGTTTGTAAAGAAGCATTATGCGAACAATTCAGTTAAACTGCAGAAACTCCTTTTGAATGAAATACCTGAAAAAATGGTAGCTCGACAAATAAATGACACTCGTTACATCAGTAAGTATATTTCAGAAATACTTTCTAAGATAGTGCGTTCCGATGAAAAAGATGAGGGGGTAAACTCTAAAAATATAATACCTTGTACAGGTAAAATCACTACTGCCCTCAAGCAAGATTGGGGACTTAACGATGTGTGGAACGAACTAATTCTTCCTCGTTTTGAGCGAATGAACCAACTTACTCAAACGCAATTATTTACCTCATATAATGATAGATTTCAAAAAAATCTTCCTACTGTTCCGATGGAATATAGTCAAGGTTTCCAAAAGAAACGTATAGACCATCGTCATCACGCTATGGATGCCTTAGTGATTGCTTGTGCTACCAAAGAGCATATCAATTATATGAATAACCAACACGCATTGGATAAGAGTAAGGATAAAAAAGAAAAACAACAGTCTCGCATAGACCTTCGCACTATCCTCTGTGAGAAAAAGAATAATAACTGGCAGTTCAAGAAACCTTGGGGTACTTTCACTCAAGAAGCCAAAGAAGCCCTCGAACATATAGTAGTGAGTTTTAAACAAAACCTAAGAGTGATTAATAAAGCTACCAACTATTATGAAAAATGGGAAGAGAAAAATGGTGTACTTGTAAAAAAGAAAGTAAAACAAGAGGGAACGAATTGGGCTATCAGAAAGCCTTTGCATAAAGAAACTGTTTCAGGTAAAATAGTTTTGGATAGAAAAATAGGTAAAGATAAAATACTTACCGCTACCCGAAAAGCAGTAGATATTACCTTTACAGAAAAGATTATCAGTAGCATTACCGATACAGGTATCCAAAAAATATTACTTAATTATCTCAACTATAAAGGAAGTCCAGAAGTAGCTTTTTCCGCCGAAGGATTAGAAGAACTCAATAAAAATATAGCCCAATATAACAATGGCAAAAAACATCAACCTATCTATAAAGTACGTATTTTTGAAGAAGGAAGTAAATTTTCGCTGGGAGAAACAGGCACTAAAACTACCAAATATGTAGAAGCTGCCAAAGGTACTAACCTCTTTTTTGGAGTATATCAAGGCAAAGAAAAACGCACTTATGCAACTATCCCTCTCAACGAAGTAATTGAACGACAAAAACAAGGACTCCCTTCTGTCCCTGAGCGTAATGAAAAAGGAGAACCTCTATTATTTACCCTTTCGCCTAACGATTTGGTATATGTGCCTATGGAAGGAGAAATCACAGAGACAATAGATTTCAATAACCTCAGCAAAGAACAGAAAGAAAGAATCTATAAGACAGTTAGTTTTACAGGAAACGAATGTCATTTTGTAAAATCTACTATAGCATCTCTCATAAAATCCTATGACGCTAAATCTAAGATAGGAGAATTAGGAAGTTTGAATAAGTTAGAGGTTACCATTAGTGGAGATAGTAGAATAAAAGAAGTCTGTATCAAACTAAAAGTAGACCGCTTAGGAAATATCACCAAAGCATAGAACACTTTTTAAAAACCAATAAAACACCCTTTAAACTATGTTATACCGTTCTATTTACATCGGCAATCCTGCCCATTTGAAGTTGAAAGATAAGCAGCTCAAAATAACCGACCCCGTTACCCAAACTCTAAAAGGAAGTGTCCCTATTGAAGATTTAGGGTTGCTGATGCTCGATCATTATGAAATAACCATTTCGCATCAGCTATTGCAAGAGTTGATGAAAAACAATGTAGTGCTTATCAGCTGTGATGAAAAACACTTACCCTTAGGAGCAATGCTTCCTTTTAGTGGAAATACTCAATATTCTGAACGAGTGAAAACACAGTTGGAAGTGAGTGAACCCCTAAAAAAGCAACTTTGGAAGCAGACTGTAGAGTGCAAAATTCAGAACCAAACTAAAGTGTTAGAACATTTAGGAAAGTATGCCGACCCGATGTACAACTATCTAAAAGAAGTAAAATCGGGTGATACAACCAATAAGGAAGGCATTGCAGCACAACATTATTGGAAGTATCTTATTGATTATGATTTTCTAAGAGATAGATTTGGCGAGTATCCTAATCAGTTTTTTAATTTTGGATATGGAGTTTTGCTCAGTATAGTAGCCCGTGCCTTAGTAGATACAGGCTTGCTATTAGTATTATACGATTTGCCAACAGAAACGAAAAAATGCGTAGAGAAGCGCAGATTTTTCGTGATAAACTCATAAAGGACGGCTTTACGCTCTTTCAGTTTTCAATGTACATAAGGCATTGCCCCAGTAGGGAGAATGCTCAAGTGCATATCAATCGTGTAAAACAAAACTTACCTCAGTATGGCAATATAGCCATTATGTGCCTCACCGATAAGCAGTTTGGCGATATGGAATTCTTTTACTGCCAGAGAGAAACAGCAGCCCCCGAAACCTATGTGCAATTAGAGCTTTTTTAAGAAGAATAGGAAAGAGAAAACCTCCTCTTTAGCCTTATAAGCAAGGCAAAAGAGGAGGTTTTTTAATGCTGTTTTTCAGCAAAACTGATTGATACTAAAACCTTTAAAAGATTGAGGTTGTTATCAATCGCAAAACTACAAAATTTGAAAGCAATTCACAACACTGGCTGTATTGGGTGGTGCTGCTTGCTGTTGTTATCAATCGCAAAACTACAAAATTTGAAAGCAATTCACAACTGGCTAATTCAATATCGCGCTGGGTGTATGGTTGTTATCAATCGCAAAACTACAAAATTTGAAAGCAATTCACAACCCAACGAGGCGACTATATAGACGGTGGAGTGTTGTTATCAATCGCAAAACTACAAAATTTGAAAGCAATTCACAACAAGACACCAAAGGCGAAGGAGCTGCCGGCGTTGTTAACAATAGCAAAACTACACCATTTGTCAGTAATACACAACGCTGCGTT
>CAUREJ010000056.1:0-14061 GCA_963523735.1 uncultured Capnocytophaga sp. | reverse complement strand
CGAAGTAAAATTCTTTAAGAAGAAGGAGCAAGCTCGTGAGCAGTTGGAACAAACAACTCATTACACACCGTGAATTCTATCTTTCCCATTGTAAGCCATTCTTCCAACAGCGCATTAATAGCCTCTCGGGGGTAAGGTAACACCGATATTATTTCAGCTGGAGATATAGGTTTTTCTTGTAATAACTGCCATAGCTGGTGGCGCAACAACTTAGTATCTACTTTGGGCTGAGGCAGCTTAGCCAAACAATTAGAACATACCCCACAGCTAACAACAGCAGGTTCACCAAAGTACTGCAATAGCTGTACACTCCGGCAAGTATGAGTATCCTCTAAATAGGCATATACCTGCTCTTGTAAAGACTTTTTAGTATGGTTATACAACTTCACATTCTTAGCTATAGTATTGATAGTACGGTCGTCGTCACGAGGCACATTAAAGGTGAGTTGCACATCGGTTGAAACTGTAGTAAGAACCCCAATACCGTCATTGTGTATTTCTTGCAAATAATGCATTAGTTGGGGATAAGTAAGGTCAGTGCGTTCTGTAATTTTCTCTATTTCTAAGGCAGCTGGCTGACTAAATATATATGGATAAGTATGCCCAAGGTAGAAAAGAAGAGAGCTTAAATGCTTATGAGTTTGGTTATATTCTACTTGTTGTTTAGCTCCAGCCGATAAGTGTAGTGTTACCTTTTGGTAAAACTGCTGACTTAAAGAAATCACTGAAAATCTATCAAGAGTTTGTAAGGCATTATACGCCCTAAGAGTAGGCAAATTATAGCGTTTGCAGAAATCGGGGAAGAAAAAGTAATGAGTTTCCTCACTAAGGTCGCCAATAGCTATTTGAAAATACTGATTAAGTTTAGCATAAACAAGTTTCAAGAAAGATAAATCAATTAGAGATTCATTAAGGAGCTTTTTAGCAGTATCAATATCTACTCTATCATAAGCAAGGATAGCCTCAGCAGGTTTTCCATCACGACCTGCGCGCCCTGCTTCCTGAAAGTAATCTTCCAAAGTAAGCGGAATATTCCAATGCAGTACCATACGCACATCGGGTTTATCAATGCCCATACCAAAAGCATTGGTAGCCACCATTATGCGCACTTCATTGTTGAGCCATTTTTTAAGACGAATATTTTTTTCTTCTGAAGTAAGTCCACCGTGAAAGAAAGTAGTGTTAAATCCCTTATCATTCAGTACCCCCGATAGGTAACTGGTAGCATTACGACTGCGAAGATAAATAATAACACTCCCACTACTTTTGTGAAGTAATTCAAATAAATAAGGAAACTTCTCCTTAATTTCATATACTTTATAAGCAATATTAGGGCGTTGTAGTGAAGTACTAATAACCTTTGCCTTTTCAATCCCCAAAAGCTGTAGCAAATCCTTTTGTACTTTAGGGGTAGCCGAAGCAGTAAGAGCCAAAACAGGCACTTCAGAGAGGGTTTCTTTAAGCCATTTGCACTGCAAGTACGCCGGACGGAAGTCATTACCCCAATGCGATACACAGTGCGCCTCATCAATTACTATTAAGTTAATAGGCAATGCTTTTAGGTAAGTACGCACCAACTCGTGTTTCAAGCGTTCAGGTGATAAGTAAAGGAATTTGTATTGCCCATAAAGGGCGTTATTTAGGAGTCTGTCTAATTCGGAGTAAGAAAGAGCCCCTGATAAAGAAAGAGCTTTAATATTTTTTTGTTTTAGAGCTTCTATTTGGTCGGTCATAAGGGCTATTAACGGAGAGACAACTATACAGATACCCTCTTTCATCATTGCAGGTACCTGAAAAGTAATTGATTTTCCCCCCCCCGTAGGCATTAAGGCTAAAGTATCATTTCCCTCTAAAACCGACTTAATAACAGCTTCCTGAGGTTCACGAAAACTATCATATCCCCAATATTTTTTAAGTATACGTAGGGCTTCCTCATTCATATATACGACGTGCTAATTGAGGAATATCAATAAACGGATTACGATTACCTTGCGCTTTTTCAATCACATTATTGCGTTGGAGTTCCAAAGGGGACACAGGGTCTTCATCATTCCATTTTAGCAGTAAAGCAATACCACCTATACTGATAGAAGTATCCAATTTTTCATTATAGCGGAGGTTAAGATAGAATATCATACGAGCTACATCGCCTTTCCACTCATCACCAGGATACCAACCTTTACCAATAATTCTGCATTTACCTTCTCCCTCTGTAAAGGGGTGATTACCTCTGCGAGAGTTTACACTCTTATCACATACCCTCAGGTGATGTAAATCACCTTTGGCATTATTCTTATACTTTGATTGTGGGTATATATGTTCGGTATTAAAGGTGGTAGGACTGTAATTCTTATTTCCTTCATACTCTTGCCAATAACGTTCTTCACCTGTATAAACAAGTACTACATTATCAGGATTTTGAATACTAGCATCGGCTTTATAAAGGTATTTATGTCTATCATAATACGTAAGAAAGTTAGCGTGCTTACTAATAGTAAGCACAGCCAAATCATCATACAAAAGTTTGCCCGTTTTAGTAAAGTCAATAGATTTGTAATACTGAGCCACTGCCTCAGGAACCGTTATTTTAGGATAGTGAGTTTTATGACCATTGTGTGTTTGCGCACACGATAGCAACACACTTAAAAATAAGAAAATACTAAAACGCTTCATTTGTTATTCTGTTTATTTGTTTGACAATTAGAATTACTGTCCGGTTCTGATAGCTTCGACAGGATTGAGACGAGCTGCTGAAGAAGCAGGAATAATACCCGATAGCAGTCCTACTACTGATGAAATACCCAAGCCTATGCATATATTAGAAAGTGAGAGTACAAAGTCAAACTCAGTTGTAGTACTCGAAATAACTATAGTGAGCAGCCATACAAAAAGCAGACCAAATACACCTCCTATAACTGCTAAAAGTACAGCCTCAAAAAGAAACTGAAAGAGTATAAACTGGTTCTTAGCCCCTAATGATTTCTGTACTCCTATAAGGCTTGTACGCTCCTTTACGCTTACGAACATAATATTGGCAATACCAAAGCCTCCTACTAAAATTGAAAAGCAACCTATTACCCAGCCTACCATATTCATCATACCTATAGTGCTATCAATCATTTCGGTAAGAGACGAAATCTTATTGAAGAAAAAGTTATCAATTTCATCAGGTTTTAGACCGCGATGGGCGCGGAACTTTTGGCGTAATACAGCTTCAAACTCAGCCATATCGACCCCTTTTTTAGGTTTTATGACAATAGCGCTAGGAAGACCTTTTGGACCTGTATTCATAAAAGCACGAACAAAGTTAGCAGGCACATACACCACTTCATCGGGACCACCTCCCATCATATCACCATATTTTTTAAGTACCCCTATTACAGCTATTTTCTTACCAAAGAGACGTATTTCTTTATCGATAGGGTCTTCCTCTCCAAATATCTGTTGTGCTATTTCATAACCTAACACAGCTACTCCTGCCCCTGCATTAGCTTCGGCTTCATTATAAAAACGACCTTTTTCAATTCTAATATCACTTATCTGTTCCACTCCAGCAGAGGCTGCACTAACTTGTACTAAAAGAGTTTTTCCATTATATTTCAGCTGAGATGAGAGTCCGTAGTACTGATAGGCAGCTACATCAATATTAGGTACTTCACGCTTTATAAACTCATATTCCTGATTGGTAACTTGAGGAAAGTTCAGACGTTGCCATTGAGGTACTGATGTAGGGGAAAATGAAAACTTAGAGACATTAATCAGATTTTTATCTAATCCTGAGAGACTTTCTTGAATGCTTCGGTTCAGTGAATCAACAGCAGCAAGTACCGAGATAATAGAGAAGATACCCACCGTTACACCCAATAACGATAGGAAAGTACGCAGTTTGTTATCACGTAACGATTTAATAGCAAAGTTAAAGCTTTCTTTTAAAAGTTGTAAATAGATAAGCATAGGTTAGTTTCCGTTTTCTTTGTCGCAAAGGTACAAAATAATTATCAATTAACAATGAATAATTAACAATTATTAGTAGGCCAATTCCACCCCCAAGTGCATTTTTTAAGTTACTAATTCTTTGGGTGAACTACTTCACCTAATACCTTAAAAGTAGGCTTGAGATTACCATCAATGTGATATTCTAAAAGAAGATCTCCCCAAATTTCACCATCAGTAAACTCACAAATTACCCATTTTTCATTCAGTATTCTAATTTTATTAAATAGGAATTTGCCATTCGTTTCTGTAGCAATATAAGGATTTTTGTCCTTCATATTTAACTCCATTAAGGCATCTGATACTAACTGTGAGGGGTTATTAATCTTCAAATCGTCAAAATACTGTTGTGATAGCTCATTAGTTTCAAGACTAAAGCTAAGAGCTTCATCACGTTGTGCAATGATACTTTGAATAGAATCGGTTAGCTTAGCAATGATTTGAGTCGATTCACTTATTGCTGTATTGCTAAGTGTACTATCGGTATTTTGGCAAGCGGTAAAAAAAGTTGCTCCGCTAAGTAAGGCAATGATTGTTTTTTTATTCATTATGAAAAGGTTTTTGTTCATTAAGATTCAATATTTTTACGCGAGGGTGTTCACGCAGGTAGGTATGTAATATATGTTGGTTAGCTAAGGTATTGGGCAGAGGAGTTACAAGATTTTCCAATATAGATAGCTGAGTGAGCTGGTAATTCAAATTAAAAAAGCCATAGCCTTTTATTTCACCATTCACTATCAAAATGATGCTCTTCTCTCCTACTCTTCTGCCTTTATCTACTATGGCGAGGTTTTGCCCCCAAAGTCCGTATTTAGTAAGGACTTGCTGAGCGCGTGCATTATAAGTTTCGGGAGTTTCTCCGTTAAAATCGACCTCATTTAGCTGAAACTCTTTTTCTATTTTCGACAAGAAATTCTTTGCTTCTGTTTGTTTTTCAAAAGTAGTGATTATTTTATTTTGAGTTTGTAAGAGTTGTATAGCAAAGCAAAGGTATCCTGCATTATTAAAAAAAGAAGTGAGTATGTAATGTATATCTATTTTGTTGTGCAAACTATGTCGGTTGCATTTAGGCTGATTCAGCTGTATTACTTCACGTTCTTTAAGAGTTGCTATTAGTTCATTCCCTGTTTCCTCATAAGTAACCTTATAAGTGTGCCTTTGTAGGTATTTACTATTTTTAGTTGAAGAGGTAAACAACTCATTCACACGCCGTTTAATACTTTTGTTTTTTCCTATGTAAATAATACTTCCTTCCTGATTATGCATATAGAAAACTCCTAATTTTTCGGGTAGTTCATCTACTATTTTCAGATGACGAGAAGCCATTTCAAGGCGTACATCGCTTTTAACAAAGGTAGTAATAATACTCTTCTTAGTATCCTTTTCTAAAAGGTATTTAAAGAGGTTCAAGGTAGCTAAAGCATCACCGGAAGCACGATGCCGTTCACTTAACGGAATGCCCAATGAGCGTACTAACTTCCCCAAACTATACGATTCTTTTTCAGGAATAAGCTTTTGGGAAAGTTCGACTGTGCAGAGGGTAGTACGCACATAGTCATACCCCAAGCGGCGGAACTCCGTTTGAAGAATGCGGTAATCAAAGGCAGCGTTATGACCTACGATAATGCAGTCGGTAGTAATTTCGACAATCCGTTTAGCCAATTCGTAAAACTTTGGAGCATTACGAAGCATTTTGTTATTTATACCTGTAAGTTTAGTAACAAAATCCTGTATGGGGCGTTCGGGATTGACAAGAGAAATGAGCTGGTCGGTTACCTCGTGTCCATCGAACTGATAGATAGCAATCTCGGTAATACCTTCTTCATCATATTTACCGCCAGTGGTTTCTATGTCTAATATTGCGTACAATTTTTTAGGTATTGAGTTTTAGTAAGGGCTATTAGCCTTAAATAAAAAAAAGCAAAGAGAAAGGCGTACTTTACTCTTTGCTTTTATGTTGTTCATTAACTTTTTAGCGAACTTCTTTAATACGGGCTTTTTTACCTGTAAGTCCTCTAAAGTAGTAAATGCGAGCACGTCGTACTTTACCTTTTTTGTTTACTTCAATTTTTTGAAGAGCAGGCATATTGATAGGGAAGATACGCTCTACCCCTACAGTACCCGACATTTTACGAATAGTAAATGTAGCGGTTACACCGTGACCTTTACGCTGAATAACAACGCCTTTAAAAAACTGGGTACGTTTTTTGTCTCCCTCTTTAATTTCATAATACACGGTGATAGTATCACCAGCTGAAAATTCAGGGAAATCTTTTTTCTCGATAAAGTTGTCTTGTACGTACTTTAATAGTGGTTCCATAAAAATATAAAAATAAATTATGTTATCAATGGGGCAACATACACGACTCTCGCCAGAGGTTACACCAAATCGGGGGCAAAAATACAAAATATTTTTTAATTGGCAAATTTGTTAATTGGTAAATTTGCAATTTTTCTAATCTACCTTAAATAAATCGGCGGCTATACCATCGGATAAAAACTTAGCTTTCTTACTCACTTTCAGGTGATTATCCTGTATGAGTAGCAATCCTTCGTCAAGGTATTTTTGTGCTTGTTGCAACATATAATTACTATACTCTTTTCCAAAAACAAGTGTTACCTCATCTATATCTATACCTACCATTGTACGGATACGGGTAATGATAAGCTCATTATACTTATTTTCAGGAGTTAGTACTTCTTTTTCACAGGGTAATACCCCCTGCTGTATTTGCTTTATATACTTAATATTATGAGCTATATTCCAACTGCGTTCACTTCCGTTAAAGCTATGTGCAGAAGGACCTACCCCCATATAGGGCTTACCAAACCAATAAGCTGTATTGTTCTGGCTAAAATAGCCCTCTTTGCCAAAATTAGAAAACTCATACTGGACTAATCCTTCGGCTTCCATTCTATCTACCAATGTTACAAAATGTTGATAGGCTAAAGCATCGTCTATAGGTGGTATTTTACCAGTGGTAATAAACTTATGTAGGGCTGTTTTTTCTTCGACAGTAAGGGCATACGCTGATATATGTGGTACTCCAAACGCTAAAGCTTTGCTTATATTAGCTTGCCAGCGTTCGTTACTCATTGTAGGAATACCGTAAATTAAATCGATAGTGATATTATCAAAATAGTAAAGAGCAAGGGGTAATAAGGTTTCTATCTGATCGGTAGTGTGTACGCGGTTCATCAGCTGTAAATCTTCAGCAAAAAAGGACTGTACCCCTAAGCTAAGTCGGTTAATACCCAATTGTTGTAAGGCAAGCAGACGCTGTTGTGGTGTAGTATCTCTAAAAAAGTCGTCGGGATTGGCTTCTAAAGTAATTTCGGCAGTGGGGCTTAGTGTGTAATGTTGTCGGATAGTAGTAAAAAGCTGTTCGAGTTCCTCATTACTCAGTATGCTAGGGGTACCCCCGCCTAAGTAGAGAGTTTGCAGCTGAGTACCTGCCGCTTCGGCTTGGCGCATCACCAACTCTTTGCACAATGCAGCTACCATTTCGGCTTTGTGCTTTAATGTGGTTGAGAAGTGAAAATCACAATAATGGCAGGCTTGCCTGCAAAAAGGAATATGAATATACAAGCTATACATAGTACTTAGCCCACTCGGTGTTGGTTTTGTTTTACAAAAGCATCCCAACCGCTGTAGCTTTGTTGTTTTTCAGTTCTACCATTGTTAAAATAATGGCACACAGCTACTGCCAAGCCATCGGTAGCATCAAAATGTTTAGGCAACTCTTTTAATCCTAAAAGTTGTTGTAGCATTTTAGCCACTTGCTCTTTGGAGGCAGCTCCGTTACCAGTAATAGCCATCTTTACTTTTTTGGGTTCGTACTCGGTAATAGGTATTTGTCTTGAGAGACCAGCAGCCATAGCGACCCCTTGCGCTCGTCCTAATTTTAGCATTGACTGTACGTTTTTACCAAAAAAAGGAGCCTCAATAGCCAGCTCATCGGGGTGATAAGTATCTATAAGCTCTAAGGTACGGTTAAAGATAACGCCTAATTTCATATAGTGATTACTATACTTACTAAGTTGCAACTCATTAAGTTGCAACAATTGCATTTGGTTATTTTCGACTTTAATAAGCCCAAAGCCCATAATAGTAGTGCCAGGGTCAATACCTAAAATAATGCGTTCCAACTAACCTTTATTTAACGTTTATTTGCACTGGCAAACGAAACTGAGTACTTACATTTTGTCCGTTTTTAGTAGCGGGAGTAATGGCATCACTTTCTGACAATGCCGAGAGGTTTGCGCGTAGAGAATCTTCAAAACTTTCACTTTCAGTAGTAAGCAATTCTTTGGTATGCTCATCGGCTTGCATATCGACAAGTACTACCTTACCGGTATTATCTACTTTCACATTTAGCACTATGCTATCGGTAACAGGTTCGGTAACCTGATAAGAAGCTTTTTTAAGGCTTTCCTGAAATTTAGCAACAAAAGTCTTCTCGAAGCACTCTTTTTGTGTTTGTTTAGTTGTAGCGGTATCACATACCCCTTTGAATAATGGGTAAGTATCTACCTCTTCTTTTACAACCTCTTCAAATTTTATATTGGCTATTGAATCCAACTGTGTTTGTAGTTTCGCTTCTTTTTGTTCAGCGGTGAGTTCTGTTCCTTTTTTCTTACAAGCCACTAAAGACAATGTTAGGGCTAAAAACCAAATGTATTTCATCGTAAAATGTAAAATATTAATATTCGTACGGCAAAAGTAGTACTTTTTTTTGAGTTAGAAAAATTTTTCCCGAAAAACACCTAAAATAAACTTGTGTGAATAGCTTTAAAAGCTGTTATACTCACAAATTTGTATTTTATGTTACTTACAAGAGTCCTTCCTGTACTAAGTTATGCAAGTGGATAATCCCTGCGTATTTACCTTGCTGGGTTACCAATAGCTGGGTTATTTTATTTTGCTCCATTAGTTTTAGCGCATCGATAGCTAAGCTATCCCAATCAATGGTTTTGGGGTTAGTACTCATTATATCTTTAGCAGTAAGCCCTTTAATTGAGTCGGTTTTGCTAAGCATTCGGCGTATATCACCATCGGTTACTACTCCTACTATTTCATCGTTAGCTATAACAGCAGCTACCCCCAGCATTTTGGCTGAAATTTCTACTATTACCTGCCTAATGTCGGTATCGGGGGTTACTTGAGGTTTTTGGTTATGCACTACTATATCGGCTACTTTTAAGTAAAGGCGTTTGCCTAAGGCACCACCAGGGTGGTACTTAGCAAAATCACTGCTGCCAAAGTGTTTCATCTCTAACAAGCAAACTGCCAAAGCATCACCTAATACCAACTGTGCTGTAGTGCTGGTGGTAGGGGCTAAGTTATTAGGGCAAGCCTCTTTTTCGACGTGTGCATACAGTACGCAATCGGCTTGTTGGGCTAATACAGAGCTTTTGTTAGAGGTGATAGCTATAAGCTTGTTATTTCCTCGTTTCAAAAGAGGTACTAAGACTTTTATTTCGGGGGTATTACCGCTTTTAGAGATGCAAATTACCACATCGTCTTCCTGAATAATACCCAAATCACCGTGAATAGCATCGGCAGCGTGCATAAAGATAGCAGGCGTGCCAGTGGAGTTCATTGTAGCTACAATTTTATTGGCTATGATAGCACTTTTGCCAATGCCTGTAATCACTACACGCCCCTTAGAAGCGAGAATGTATTCGACCGCTTGGGTGAAATCCTCATCAAGATACTCAACAAGTTTGGCTACTGCTTGTGCTTCGTCGGTAATAGTTTGTTTGGCAATAGCTATGAGGTTATTTGTTTTCATCAGTTTGTTTCGTTGTAAATAGTTTTGATAATACCATCGGCTAAGCCTATGCGTGGTACGTGTACTACTTGGGCACCAGACCATTTCATTGCGTTAATGAACACCGTTAGGGCGTACAGAATGACATCGGCACGGTCGGGATTAAAGCCTAAGAGGCGGATACGCTCATCATAACTAAACCCTGATACATAGTCATAATAGTCGGTAAGATATTGGTAGGTAAGCGGGTCGCCGTCCTTACTATTAGAGTTTTTGTGTATTTTGTTAATGTTTCCTCCAGAACCTATAGCCTCGATACACTCACAGTTTTTAGTGTGTTTTTCTATCCAGTGTTGCACCTCTTGCCAAGTATCATCAGTTACTTTATTATCTAACAAGCGGACTGTACCTATAGGGAATGAACGCGCTTTCTTTTCTTTTCCTTTAGAAAAAACCGTAAACTCGGTACTACCTCCCCCAACATCTATATACAAATAGTCCTTATCTTTTTGTATAAAGGTAGATATATCGGTAGAGGCTATGATGCGAGCTTCTTCGGCACCATCGATAATTTCGATACGTACGCCTGTGCGTTTGAAGACTTCATCGGCTACAGCCTGCCCATTGGTAGCTTCACGCATAGCTGAAGTAGCACAAGCACGATAAGCACGCACTTGGTGTACTTTCATCAAGAGGCTGAAGGCTTGCATTGTTTCGGTTAAGCGGTCGAGGTTTTCATTGCAAATAAGTCCGTCCAGAAACACATCGGCACCTAATCGTATAGGCACGCGCACCAAACTTGCTTTGGTAAATTTGGGTTTTTCACCTGTTTCTTCCAGCACGTTGGAGATGAGCAAGCGCACTCCGTTAGAGCCTATGTCTATCGCTCCTAATTTCTGAATATTCATAGTGTGTTTATTTGTGTTTATCTATCTTTATCTAACTCTAAAGTACGTACTTTTAGTGGGTTTTGTGTAAGCTCGGCGTACTCTTCGCGGTTGCGGAACACATCGATAGCAGTATAGATAGCTTGCCTAAATGATTGAGGGTCGGCAATGCCTTTACCTGCAATTTCGTAAGCAGTACCGTGATCGGGAGAGGTGCGCACTTTGTTAAGTCCGGCAGTGTAGTTCACTCCATTACCAAAAGCAAGGGTTTTAAAGGCTATAAGTCCTTGGTCGTGATAGGGTGCTAATACCGCATCGTAATTGCGATAGGTTTGTGAGCCAAAAAAGCTATCGGCAGCAAAGGGACCAAATACTAAAATATTCTCGTCAAAATAGAGTTTTTTAAGGGCAGGGCGCACAACTTCATCGTCTTCAGAGCCTATTACTCCCTTATCACCACAATGAGGGTTAATACCCAACACGGCTATCTTGGGGCGTTGCATACGGAAATCTTTCACTAAGGACTGGTGCATAAGGCGTGCCTTTTCCATAATAAGCTGTTCGGTAATGAGGGAAGATACGTCCTTGAGCGGTACGTGGTCGGTCATTAAGCCAACTTTTAGGTCTTCACTTACCAAAAACATCAAACTGGTGCCTTCCAACTCTTTGGCTAAATAGTCGGTATGACCAGGAAAGTCAAAATCTTCACGCTGGATGTTGTTTTTGTTAATAGGGGCTGTTACCAATACATCTATTTCCCCCTCTTTAAGGGCTTGTACAGCGGCACGTAACGATAAAAAGGCAAAAGTGCCTCCTTCTTCGGTTTCGGTACCAAAGTTTACTGTAGGGGTATCTTTCCAACAGTTAAGTACATTCAGTTTACCATCTAAGGCAGCTGCAACGGTTTCAATACCTTGAAAATTAGTGGTTGTATTGAAGTGTTTGCGTTGGAACGAAACTAACTTATTAGAGGCAAATATGATAGGAGTACACAGCTCTAATATCTGGTGATCTTCAAAAGTTTTCAGTATTATTTCCAAGCCTATGCCGTTCATATCGCCTATGCTGATACCTACTTTTATTAATTTTTCTTTCATAAAATATGAGTGTATACAATAAATATTTCTTACTTTTGTGCTTTGAAAGTGCAAAGATATAAAAAAATATGCAAGTAACACAAATTTTAGAATTTCATAGTAACGGAAAATTACTCATCACTGGTGAATACGCTGTTTTAGATGGAGCCTTGAGTTTAGCACTTCCTACCCAAAGCGGGCAGCGGTTACGAATTGTTGGCAGCAATGAATTGGCTTTGATATGGGAGGCTTATGACTGTGATAAACAGCTATGGTTTGGCAGTGAAGCGCTTCATACAGAGGCTGACCACAAAGTATGGGATACCTTACAGCGCATTTTACAAACTGCCTGCTCTTTAAATCCTCATTTTGAGCAGCAACTTAGTCACTGCTGTGTGCAAACATTCTTGGAGTTTCCGCGCCACTGGGGCTTAGGTTCTTCATCAACTCTTATAAACAACATAGCTCAATGGGCACAGGTAAATCCTTATGAGTTACTTTTTCAAAGTTTTGGCGGCAGTGGCTACGATATAGCTTGCGCCCAAAGCCAAACTGCGGTGCTGTACCGCTTAGAAGGTAATAAACCTCATAGCTACCCCCTACAATTTCAGTTTCCGCACAAAGATAGGATTTACTTTATCTATCTGAACCAAAAACAGAATAGTAAAGAGGGTATTAGTCGGTACCGACAAGTGCAAAAGAGCAAGCGCAAATTGGCTGAAAGTATTACTGCACTTACCGAACAACTTATTTTAAGCACTACTATAGCCGATTTTTGTACCATTCTTGAGGAACACGAGCGGCTTATTAGTGCCTACATAGGATTGCCTACAGTAAAAGAACGCCTTTTTGCCGATTTTGGTGGAACTGTTAAGAGTTTGGGCGCTTGGGGTGGTGATTTTGTAATGGCTATTTCGGAACGGGCAGATGTACCTGCTTATTTTAAGAGCAAGGGTTATGAGGTTTGCATTCCTTATAAGGAGATGATACTTCCTAATTAGGGGACAGGGGTTAAGTGAGGAAAAAAAGAAGTGACAAACTCTATTCTTCAAAGAGTGTATGTTCGGTATGTGTTCGTTGTGGAGCCACTGTGAAGCCACTGTCGAGCCACTGTGAAGCCACTATCGAGCCACTGTAACCAAAGGCTAACACTAACTCGTCTTCTTATAATTGAGGATTGCCCAAGCATTGAGGATTAAGGCAAAACCGATGAGGTAAGCCATTTCGGTCTTTAATTCCCACAATGTACTGCCCTTTAGTATCACTTGGCGCATCACTTTTACGAAGTGGGTAACGGGAATAAATTGCGATGCTGTCATTGCCCAAGAGGGCATACTCTCTATATTGGTAAGGAAACCGCTCATCAGCAAGAATATCATCACGAAGAAGTAGGCGATGAAAATGGCCTGCAGTTGCGAATCGGCATAGGTGGAAACAAGCAACCCAAAACCCAAAATAGCGATTAAATACACCGCTGCAAAGGTATAGAGGGTGAGCAGACTACCAGCAGGGGCGATACCATAGACTACATACATAAGGGTAAGCCCCAAGGTGAAAAGCAGTGTACCTAATACCCAAAAGGGTATGAGCTTGCCTAAAATGAATTGCCACTTTTTAATAGGGGTAACATTAATTTGCTCAATAGTGCCTATTTCCTTTTCTTTTACGACATTGAGCGCCGATAAAAAGCCCCCTATAATGGTGAGCAATATGGCTAATATACCCGGTACTATGTAGTACTTATACTGCATCAGAGGGTTGTACCAAGAGGTGCTTGCCATTGCTATTTGGGCGGTATTGGTAAGCCTTTTGGGTGCTTTAACATTCACCTCTAACTGCTGGTTGAAGTCGCGTATGACCTGCGCCAAATACGCCCCTCCTAAGCTGGATTTGCTACCGTTAATAGCGTCTATTGATACGCCTATAGATTGCCGACCTTCGCGCACGAGATTGCGCTCGAAATCAGTGGGTATTTCGACTACTACATCGGCTTCGCCCTTTTCAATATATGTGATACCCTCTTTGTAAGAGAAAGGGGCGCTAATAAGTCGGAAATAGCCAGAGGCGGTAATCTTTTGTAGCATTTGTTGCGAATAGGGGCTCTGGTCGTGGTCGATATAGACGAGATTGATGTTCTTCACATCAAAATTGGCTACTTGCGGCAATATAACGAACTGCATTATTGGTGCTACAAACATCATCGCTAAGATAGTGCGGTCGCGGAATATCTGTTTGAATTCTTTTTGCAATATAAAACGTAATACTTTCATCTCTTCTTATTGTAATCTAATTTTGAATTTCTTCATCGCAAGGCTTAAGAATACTATCGCC
>CAUREJ010000055.1:0-14395 GCA_963523735.1 uncultured Capnocytophaga sp. | reverse complement strand
AGCCTGCCAAAGGTCCGTTCTTCATTGCTTCTTTGAAACCTTTTTCTACTGATGGAATATATTCCTTAGGAATGTTACCACCTTTAATTTCATTCACAAATTCAAGACCTACTTTACCTTCTTCTGCAGGTTCCATACGGAACACAATGTCAGCAAACTTACCACGTCCACCAGTTTGTTTTTTGTACACTTCGCGGTGGTCAGCTTTACCAGTAATAGCCTCTTTGTATTCTACCTGAGGTTGTCCTTGGTTTACTTCTACCTTAAACTCACGTTTTAGGCGGTCTACAATAATATCCAAGTGCAACTCACCCATACCAGAGATGATTGTTTGACCAGATGCTTGGTCAGTTTTTACTTGGAAGGTTGGGTCTTCTTCAGCTAATTTAGCAAGAGCCATACCTAATTTATCAACATCTGCCTTTGTTTTAGGTTCTACTGCAATACCAATTACAGGGTCAGGGAATATCATACTTTCAAGTACAATAGGATATTTCTCATCGCAAAGGGTATCACCGGTTTTGATATCTTTAAATCCTACTGCTGCACCTATATCACCTGCTTCAATGTACTCAATTGGGTTTTGTTTGTTAGCGTGCATTTGGTAGATACGTGAAATACGTTCTTTGTTACCTGAACGTGTGTTCAATACGTATGAACCAGCATCTAAGTGACCTGAGTAAGCGCGGAAGAATGCCAAGCGTCCTACATAAGGGTCAGTAGCAATTTTGAACGCCAAAGCTGAGAAAGGAGCATCTACAGCTGGTTTGCGCAAAGCTACTTCACCAGTATCAGGGTTAGTACCCTCAATAGCTTCTTTGTCAAGAGGTGAAGGCAAGTAGCGGCATACCGCATCAAGCATAAATTGTACCCCTTTGTTTTTGAATGATGAACCACATACCATTGGGATGATAGCCATATCCATTACAGCAGCGCGTAAAGCTTTATGGATCTCATCTTCGGTGATAGAGTGCTCATCTTCCATAAATTTCTCAAGAAGACCTTCGTCATAACCTGCTACTTCTTCAATAAGCTGAGCGCGGTATTTAGCTACATCTTCTTTCATATCTGCAGGTATTTCTACTACGTCAAAAGTAGAACCTGAGTTTTCTTCGTGCCATACAATAGCACGGTTTTTAATCAAATCAACTACCCCTTTAAAGTCAGCTTCATCACCAATAGGCAATACGATAGGCACTGCGTTTGATTTAAGCATTTCTTTTACTTGGTTGCAAACATTAAGGAAGTTTGCTCCTTGGCGGTCCATTTTGTTTACAAAACCAATACGTGGCACTTTGTAGTTATCAGCCAAACGCCAGTTAGTTTCCGATTGTGGTTCTACCCCGTCTACAGCCGAGAAAAGGAACACCAAACCATCAAGTACGCGTAGTGAGCGGTTTACCTCTACAGTAAAGTCCACGTGACCGGGAGTATCTATAATGTTAAAGTGATATTCATTAGCTCCTTCTACTGGTTTACCGTTTTCGGTAGGGAAGTTCCATTTACAGGTAGTAGCTGCCGATTGGATAGTAATACCACGTTCAGCTTCTTGCTCCATCCAGTCCATTGTCGAAGCACCATCGTGTACTTCACCAATTTTGTGAGTTTTACCTGTATAGAACAGAATACGTTCGGTAGTGGTGGTTTTGCCCGCATCAATGTGAGCGGCAATACCTATGTTTCTTGTGTATTTTAAATCTCTACTCATCGGTTTAATTAAAATCTAAAGTGTGAGAACGCCTTGTTAGCTTCTGCCATACGGTGCGTATCCATTTTCTTTTTCACAGCTGCACCTTCTTCTTTTGAAGCGGCGATAATTTCAGCTGCCAATTTCTGAGCCATAGATTTCTCGTTGCGTTTACGAGCGTACCCGATAAGCCATTTCATAGCCATTGACACTTTGCGGTCAGGACGAATTTGCATTGGTATTTGGAAAGTAGCACCCCCTACACGGCGTGAACGCACCTCTACGTGAGGCATTACGTTAGTAAGAGCATCTTTCCAAACCTCTAATGACGTTTTTTCGTCGTTATTTTTCTTTTGTTCAACGATGTCTAAAGCGTCGTAGAACACTTTAAAAGCCACCGATTTTTTACCGTCCCACATTAGATTATTCACAAAGCGTGTTACTAATTGGTCATTAAACTTAGGATCCGGTAAAAGGGGGCGTTTTTTAGCCTGTCTTTTTCTCATTTCTTTTCAGTTAAAAGATTTTGTGTGTTAAATTACTTTTTCTTACCTTTAGCTGGTGCAGCAGCGGCTTGACCTGGTTTAGGGCGTTTCGCACCGTATTTTGAGCGGCGTTGTGTTCTACCAGCTACTCCGGCAGTATCCAATGCACCACGCACAATGTGGTATCTAACACCTGGCAAATCTTTCACCCTTCCGCCTCGTACCAATACTATCGAGTGCTCTTGAAGGTTGTGACCCTCACCGGGGATGTAGGCATTCACCTCATTGCCATTAGTTAAACGAACACGCGCTACTTTACGCATCGCTGAGTTCGGCTTTTTAGGCGTAGTGGTGTACACACGTGTACATACACCGCGGCGTTGTGGGCACGAATCCAAAGCAACCGATTTACTCTTCTTGGTAATTCTGGTTCTTCCTTTTCGTACTAATTGTGAAATTGTTGGCATAATTTACAATACTATATAATTTATTTATTTGTTTACTTAATTCCGTAGGCTCCAAAGTAGGTTTAAACAGTATTTACCACTACCTTTTACCTCCTATCTATCTGAATCGGGTGCAAAAGTACAAAAATATTTTGAACTGACAAAGAAAAAAGAACTATTTTTCAATGTTAATAGCTGAATGTTAAGGGGATAAACCTCACACAAGCCACAATTCTACACTCAGACCACTTTACAGAAAATATTGATTATCAGCACTATATAAAAAACTCTCCTTTACACAAGCTCACCAAACAAGCTACTTTACTTTGTTACAAATATAACAAAATAATTTCAACAAGTTACTTTCACTAATACACAACAAAAGGAAGACGATACCCGAATGGCATCGCCTTCCTTTTCAAACTTATTTTTAATCTGCTTTGATTATTCTCTTAAAGCTGCCCCCAACTGACTTTCAAAAGCTGCTTGTAGGCGTTGCATTGTTTTATCTATTTGCTTGTCGGCAAGGGTTTTCTTCTCGTCTTGCAACACAAAACTTACCGCATAGCTCTTTTTACCTTCAGGTAATTTATCGCCTTGGTACACATCAAAAAGGTTTACACTTTTCAGTATATCTTTTTCAGTAGCTGTTGCCACTTTATAAATATCCGAGAAAGCTACTTTTTCATCAAGTAACAAAGCTAAATCACGGCGTACTTCAGGATATTTAGCTATTTCTTTGTACAACACCTTATTACCCTGTACTTCTTGCAATATTACTTCCCATTGCAAGTCGGCTACTAAAACCTCTTGTTTAATACCAAAGTCTTTAAGCACTTTGCTCTTTATCACCTTTATAGTACCTAATAACGTGTTGCCTATTTGCCAGCGGAATCCTTCAGTAGCTACAGCATCATTTTCTTCAAGCGGAAGGGTAGTAATATTTTTCAAGCCTAAACGTTCAAACAGTGCCTCTACCACTCCTTTTAGTTGGAAGAAAGTAGTTTTCTGAGGGGCTACCGACCAGTGTTCGGGGTAGGTGTTACCTGTAAGGTACAGCACTAAGTGCTTGCTTTCAGTATAGGCACCTTCAGTAAAATGATAGTTTTTACCAAACTCGAATAGCTTCAAGTCGGTGCGTTTCCTATTGTTGTTATAGGCTATAACTTCCAATCCCGAAAACACAAGATTTTTGCGCATATACCCCAAATCGGAACTCAATGGGTTTAGTAACTTCACAGCCGTTTCAGGTTGCTCACTATAAGTATTTATCTCTTTTTCCGATACAAGACTATTAGTCATTATCTCGAAAAAGCCTTGCCCTATAAGTTGCGCTGCCACAACATCTTGCATATTATGGTCGGCGTACTTGCTGGAATGCCTCATAGTAGCGTTCACTTTTTCCGAGAAACTAATGTTGTTATAACCATAGATGCGAAGTATCTCCTCAATCACATCAGCTTCGCGTTGCACATCAACTCGGTAGGAAGGCACTGCCAATCCCAAACCGCGTTCAGTAAATGAGTTTACCTTAATATCCAACGAGTGTAAGATTGATTTAATAGTATCGTGAGGAATCTTTTGCCCTATTAGTTCGTTCACCTTATCAAAAGTGAGGAATACCTGAAAATCTTCCATCTTTTTAGGATAGAAATCAATAATATCCGATGAGATAACACCACCCGCAACATTTTCAATAAGTACTGCGGCATACATTAGCGCATACTTACAGTCGTCTATATTAATACCTCGTTCAAAGCGATAGGAAGCATCGGTACTGATAGCGTGTCGTTTAGCAGTTTTGCGTACCGCTACAGGGTCAAAGTAAGCACTTTCCAAGAAGACATTCCGAGTAGAGTAACTCACACCCGAATTTTGTCCACCAAGCACCCCTGCTATACACAAAGGTTTTTCGGCATCGCAAATCATAATATCCTCGGCACTAAGAGTTCGTTCCACTCCGTCCAGGGTAGTGAATTTAGCTCCTTCCTCAGCCGTTTTTACTATTATTTTCCGTCCTACAATATGGTCAGCATCAAAGGCGTGCAGGGGTTGCCCAAGGGCGTGAAGCACGTAGTTAGTAGCATCTACTACGTTGTTTTTAGGAGCAATACCTATAGCTTTTAATCGGTTTTGCAACCACGCTGGCGACTCACCCACTCTAAGGTTACTAATGGTCACCCCTGTATAACGAGGTATGAGTTTTTTATCGGTAACCTCAATATCTACTTTCCCCGAGCGGTTATCTACGTGAAATTTAGTTACCGAAGGGGTAATCAGTTCCAAAAGGGTACCTTTTTGTTGTAAGCCCGCACGAAGGTCACGTGCTACACCGTAATGGCTCATAGCATCAGCGCGGTTAGGAGTGAGTCCTATTTCGAACACTTCATCTGTTTCTACCTGAAAAACTTCACTACAAGGGGTACCTACAGCGTATTTGTTGTCCAACACCATAATACCATCGTGACCTTCACCAAGACCCAATTCGTCTTCAGCGCAAATCATACCGTAGCTTTCTTCACCGCGTATCTTTCCTTTTTTTATTTCAAAAGGTTTACCTTCTTTATCATATAACACCGTACCAATAGTTGCCACTGGTACTTTTTGTCCTTGTGCCACATTAGGAGCTCCGCATACTATTTGTAAGGGAGCTTCACCCCCTACATCTACTTTTGTAATTTTGAGTTTATCGGCATTAGGGTGTTTTTCACATTCCAACACTTGGCCTACTACTACGCCTTTAAGACCTCCTTTCACGCTCTCAAAAGCTTCAATCCCTTCAACCTCCAAACCAAGGTCGGTGAGAATAACCCCTGTTTCGGCAGCAGGAAGGTCTAATTTCAAATACTGTTTGAGCCAATTATAGGATATTTTCATAGTTTGTTTTTAGTTATTCACTTCTATTTTTTGCGGGGGCAAAGGTACAAATAATTAATAATATAGCAAAACCATAAGACTATTGTTCTTTAGCTTCTTTTATTTTTTCAGTAATTTGTGCCGACGCCGTGAATGAGGTAATCATATTGTTCAGCATTTCACTACCCGCTTCGGGTGAGTTAGGCAAGAGGATAAGGTTACTATTAGTTTGTTGTCCTACTGCCTGAAGGGTATCATAGTGTTGTGTAATTACGATAAGAGCTGAAGCCTCTTGTGAGCTTACCCCTACCTTTTGTAGTACATCTACACTTTCCACCAATCCGCGGGCTATCTCACGGCGTTGGTCGGCTATACCTTGTCCTTGCAAGCGTTTGCTTTCGGCTTCGGCTTTAGCTTTTTCTACTATCAAGATACGTTGTGCATCACCTTCGTACTGGGCAGCTACTTTTTCGCGTTCAGCTGCATTAATGCGGTTCATAGCCGCTTTTACTTGGCTATCAGGGTCTATATCGGTTACCAAAGTTTTGATAATATCGTACCCATAGGTTTCCATCGACTCTTGTACTTCGCGTTTTACAGCAATAGCAATATCATCTTTCTTCACAAATACGTCATCGAGTTTCATCTTAGGCACCTCGGCACGTACCACGTCAAACACGTAGCTGGTAATCTGGTCGTGAGGGTATTCAAGTTTGTAGATAGCATCGTACACCTTGTCTTTAATCACCACAAACTGTACCGACACTTTAATTTTCACGAACACATCGTCCAGCGTTTTAGTTTCCACAATCACATCTAACTGCTGAATTTTCAAACTGATGCGTGCAGCTATTTTGTCTATTACAGGTATTTTCATCTGCAAGCCCGAATGCCTGATGCTGTGAAACTTACCAAAACGTTCTACTGATACAGCTGTTTGTTGGCGTACCGTAAAAAATGTTGATAGCAGAAACACTACTGCTAAAAAAAATACGAAATAAAGAATAAAATCTCCCATTAGTTATATAATTTTAAATTAGTTTTTCACGAGTTATAAGCTAATTGATACGTTTTAGCTTCTATTTTCTGAATATCTTCACAATAGTTTTCTTGCACCTACTTTATCCCCCTATACCATTCTTCCCCAGTAAGGTCGTAAATATGCTGAATCTTTTGCAAAAGCCCTTCAAAGTCTATATGAAGGTCAATAAGTTCTCCCGAATGAATATCGAACACCCAACCGTGTACTTCAGGGGTTTGATACTTTAGATAGCTTTCTTGCACTACAGCCATTTTGGTTACGTTAAAACACTGTTCAAACACATTCAGTTCTACTAAGCGGCGGTGGCGGGCTTCAATATCTGTAATAGCATCAAGTTCTTCTTGGTATAGGCGATACACATCACGAATGGTGCGCAACCAAGGATTTAGTAGTCCAAAGTCTTTGGCTTGCATAGCTGCTTTCACCCCTCCGCAGTCGTAATGACCGCATACTATAATGTGTTTTACACTAAGGTGTTCCACAGCGTATTGTATAACCGCCGTCGAACTCATATCAAGCGTATTAACCACATTAGCTATATTCCGATGTACGAATATTTTACCAGGACCTACCCCCATCAGTTCTTCGGCAGCCACACGACTGTCCGAACAGCCTATGTACAAATAGTCTGGATTTTGGTCTTCAGCAAGTTTCTCAAAAAAATGAGGGTCGTCGGTTTTGCGCTTTTCAAGCCACCGACGGTTGTTTTCAAATATCTTTTTATAAGAAGGCAAAACAATTAACAATTAGTAATTAACAATTATATTTCGCAGCTTTTTTCTTCGCATTTACCTGTATCAAGCTCAAGAGTAGCGTGGTTAATATGTTCGTGCAAAAGCGTGTGTTTAAGTTCAGCTTTTATCTGCATAAAAGTTTCCAAGCTAACACATTCTTTCAGTACTATATGAGCGGTAAGAGCGTTTTGTAAGCTGCTCAAAGCCCAAATGTGCAAGTGGTGTACTTCGGCTACCATTGGGTGGGCTTCCATCAAGGCTTTAATATGCGTTCCGTCAATATCGTGAGGCACCCCGTCCAAAATGAGTTTAACACTCTCTTTCAGCAATCCCCAAGTAGAGAAAAGTATTACTATTGCCACTACAAAGCTTGTAATAGGGTCAGCTATATTCCAACCTGTAAAATAGACAATAGCCCCCGAAACAATTACCCCTACCGATACTAAGGCATCTAGCATTAAATGAAGGAAAGCTCCTTTAATATTGATGTCGGTTTGCTGCCCTTTATAGAACAGAAATGCCGACACTGCATTGATTATTACCCCTATAAAAGCAGTAATCATAATAGCAGTTCCTACCATTTCGGGCGGATTAGCAAGGCGTTCAAGTCCCTCGATAAATATCTTAATAACGATATACATCAGCAGAACAGCATTGATAAGCGATGCCAATATCGACGCTTTTTTATAGCCGTATGTATAAAGTTTGGTAGCGGCTTTGTGGGCTAACTTCATCCCGATAAGAGAGATTACCAAACTGGCAACATCACTTAAATTATGAGTAGCATCGGACATTAAGGCTAAGGAGTTCACCCTATACCCTACCCCAAACTCAATAATAGTATAAAGCAGGTTCAGGGCTATACCTATATAGAAAGCCCGATTTAGGCTACTTAAGTCGGCTACCTCGTGGTGATGGTGGTGGTCGTGACCGTGATGATGATCGTGACCGTGATGGTGGTGATGTTCTTCCATAATAGTATTTTTTTGTCCTCATTCTCCCCAAAGGGAGAAGTCGTAAAACAAAACTCCTCCCTTTAAGAAAGCGGGGGCTGTTATTAATGAGGCAAAATTACAAAATATTTTTAAATACCACAACATTGCCTACTTATTTTTTTCTAACCAAAACGCATAGTATTCCTACCCCAAGCAGCCACCAAAGCCAGTGAGGACTGCCTTCGTGCTGCTTCTCGGCATACCGAAAGCTGCTAAGGCTGTCGGTTTGTGAGCGGGTATGCCATTGCTGATGGGCTTGTTGCCGCATTAGGGTATCGGCATCTTGCTGCTGTTGGTGGCGTACACTGTGCAGCCTGAGGTAACTACGCCCTACCGAATCTTTAAAACTCTCCACTTCGGCAGTAAACTCCTGCAACGAACTTAGCAACTGGTTTTGCGATTGCCATATAGCTTGCTGTCCTATTAGCGAATCGGTAAGCTGCTCTTGTGCTAACTGCTGCTCGTGCCTGTACACTTCTTTCTTAGCCTTACAGCTCACCAATAAAAAGACGCCTATTAGCAAAGGCACTAAGGCAAATACCGGTATCTTAGGCAAGCTATCAGCAGTGTTACTACCTAACTTGCCAGCTAAACGCTCCAATTTACCGATAATTTTCTTTAATTTCTCAGCGTATTGGGGGTCGGTAGCGTAGCCGGCGTGGGCAATAGCATCGGCAAAGGCGTAAGGATCTGCTTTCACTTTCAGTGCTGGGGCATAACGCTTGTGGGTGAGCAGCAAGCGTGCGTGCTCGGCAAAACACTCTTCCGGCGAGGCATATTTCCTAAACCAGTCCTTCACCACGCAAAGGTATTTGCCATTAGGCAAGGGTGTAACGCCGATAACATCGGGAAAGTCATTAGGCTTAGGGGGTGCGGGTAACAGCTCGGTAGTTACCAACAGCTGCCGTTTGTGTATAGGGGTATGGGTAGTAGCCTTTACGCCAAAGAACATATAAGCCGGAGCGTGCGCTCCCCAACCGCTTTCAAGGGCTGCCTGTGCCAAGATAAAAAGGTGTGAAATGCCTGTTTGCTGCTCGGTTCTCAGGGCATAAACAGCGTATTGAGCATAAAATGTGCGTACGTTATTGGGGATTTTAGTTTCTGTATTCATTTGTTTAATGGGTTTTTAAAAGTTTTTCTAAAGAGGCTTCAAGTTCACGAATACGGCGGTTAGCCTCGTTAAGGTCGGCAATAGCCTGAGCGTATTTAGCACTTAGGTCGTCAATCATATCTCGGTAAATGTGTACCGCTTTATCTACATTGTCTAATTCGCTGCTTTGCAACTCCAAGCGTTGTTTGGGGCGACCAAAAAGCCATCCCACAAAGGCCGAAAGCACCAAACTCACAAAAGTTACAATAGGTTCTTTAAGTAAATCCATTTCTTTTAGTGTTAAAGGGTTATACGTTAAGTGTTAGCATACTCAAATGCGCGCTCTCTGGGTACTAACACCTTTGTTTTTGCGTTGCAAAGTTCAGAAGGTTTAGATTGTTGTGCAAAAACCTGTCGCGAACTGAAACAAAGCTGTAAAGGCAAAAAGAGGTAAGTAACTGTTTTTTAGCACAAAAAGAATCCCCGCTTGTAGGCTTGCCTACAAGCGGGGATTTACTATTGTAATAGAACTACTAATCCATTTCCCATTTTTCTTCCTCTAAGTTCAATTGTTTGTGAAAATAGCGTATTTGCGCCTCATCTATACGCGGGTTTCTGTTCAGCTGGCGTAATATCTCCCGCTGATGTTGCAAAATAGCAATGTATTTCTGTCGCACTTCGGCAGTAGTACTACACTTGGGGGTATCAAGCTGGTACTGCCACATATCTTTTTGGTTTTGTAACAGAAAACTATCGGTTATGCCCTCCTTGTAATGTTCTTGCATATAATCCAAAGCCGCTTGGGCTAACGTTTTGCGTATAAGGCTTTCCGCTTCAGCTTCAGGAATATGGTCTTCATAATCAGGAAATTTTGCCCAACGTATAAGAGCTGGCAAGGTAAGCCCCTGTGTGAGTAAGGTTACCAATATCACTATGAAAGTAATGTAGAGAATCAAGTGCCTATGCGGGAAAGGCTCCCCATTCTCTAAAGTTAAGGGGATAGAAAGAGCAACCGCAAGTGAAAGCACTCCACGCATCCCTGCCCAGCCCATTACCAAAGGCACGCGCCTACCAGGGTTCCTACCGTCGGCTACTGTAATAAAACGCTTCATTATTTGAGTTATTATGATAGCCCCGTAGGACGATAGCATACGCACCACCACTAATACCCCTGTAATGAGCAGCCCATAGCTTGTAGCCGTTAGTAAGCTAATACCTTCACCTTCTATCCCTATCAAAACCTCAGGCAAAGCAAGACCTATCAGCATAAAGGCAAGACCATTGAGTATAAATCCTAAAATATCCCATACAGCTATCCCCTTGTTACGAGTAGAGGCAGCCATAGTAGCACTTAGGCAATATGACATATACATACTGCCTGCTACCACTGCCAACACCCCCGAAGCTCCCACTTCGTTAGCTACTATATACATTATATAAGGTGCTATAAGAGAGAGTATAACATCCATATTAGCATCAGTAGGAAGGTATTTGTGCAGCTTGCCCATCACCCACGCCACTGCCAAACCTATAAGTATTCCGCCAATAACCACCCACAGAAAGTTCAGCACCATATCCGTCCACACCAACTGACCGGTAGTTACCACCAAAGCAGCAAACCTAAACACTATTAGTGACGAAGCGTCGTTCAGCAAACTTTCACTCTCTATAATGGTCGAAATACGTTTAGGCACCTTTACAAACTTCATTATCGACGAGGCACTCACCGCATCGGTGGAGCCTATTACGCCCCCTAAAAGGAAACCTAAGGCTAACGAAAACCCCGGGAATACCATATTAGCCACCCACGCTACCGCAGCCGCTGTGATAAAAACTACTATAAAAGCAAAGCTAAAGATAATGCGGCGCCATTTCCACATCTCTTTTAGTGACAAAGAAAAAACATCGGCATATAACAGAGGCGGCAAGAAGATGATAAGTACCAAATCAGGATTCAGTGTAATAACCGGCATATTAGGGATAAAGCTAATAGCCAATCCCCCCAACACCAAGAGGATAGGGTACGCCACCTTAAGCCGGTTAGCTAACATTATCAGCAGCATAATAGCCACCATTAAGAGCAATAAATAAGGAAAGTAAGTCACCATACATTTACTTTTTTTCAAACGGCAAAGATATAAAATAATTAGCGAATGGGAAAATCAGAAAATAAGCGCGTTTGCTCTAATAAATTATGCGTTTGGTATAGAAAGCGTCTTTTTTAGCTTCTTGTAAGCCGTTTTACATTACCTTTGCACTTGTAATAGTTTAATTTTCATTACAATGAAAAAAGCAATAACACTCATAATACTGTTCATTACAACAGGAGCCTTTGCTCAAATTAGTGTCAAAACAGAATATATGGGCAACTCCAAATTCTATGATGCTGTAGCCGATACCAATACCGGCGATGGCTCGGCAAGCGTTTATTCAGTAGGCGTATTAGCCCCTATTTGGACACAAGCCCCTAATGAAGGCGACCCTTACCAACGCACTACCGCGTGGGGCATAGGAGGTAATGGTACCTTTGTGAAAATGGACAATCACAACTTCCCTATAGGAAAAGAACTCCCCTCGGAGGTAATGAATTTAGGAGTAACAGTTTTACATTTACGCCCTTTAAAAACACGTTGGTCTATGCTTATGGCTCTTGGGGTAGGCAGTTACACCCCCAAGAACCAACTCTCATCTATTCAGCTCGGTGAAAACGTTTTAGCAAATGGTGCTGTAGTGTTTATATGGCACTGGAAACCCAACTTCAATATAGGTGGCGGAGCTGCCCTGAACAACACTTTTGGCTACCCTATGATATTCCCCTCATTTTATCTGAAATACAAAGGTGGATTTTCCAACAAATTCACCATAGACATCAGTCTGCTCGATGGCGCAAAAGTAGCTTTCGGTTATACGGTTCACAATAACCTCAACCTGAAATTAGTTACTAATCTAGGCGGATATGCTGCTTATTTACAGCGCAATAACCAAAAAGAAATTTTTACCCAGCAAAACATTATTACAGGCATACAACCCGAATTAAAAATAGGCAAATACATAAGTATCCCCATTACAGCAGGAGCTATCTTTTTGCGTACAGGGCGATACACCAAGCGAACCCTTGCCGCAATGTTCGAGTCCGAAGCTAAGAATGAAGACGGCACCGCACGTTCCAGTCAGTTTAATCCCGCTTTTTACTTCTCGGCAGGAATAACCATCGGAGGAAATTAACAAATCAGCTAATTTAACTAACACCTTGATTTTGAACAACAATTCTGTATTACAGTTCCTTATTGCCGACCGATACCGTATCTATCGGCACATAACAGCTTGTGTGTCATTACTGTTATTTTTTCTAACTACCAAAGAATGGGGTGCCTACAAAGGCATTATCGACCATTTAGATTGGGCAGAAAGGTGGCTCATTATCACAGCTGCCTTTTATTTAAATCTCTATGTACTTATCCCGCGTTTCTTGTTTAGAGGGAAGCTCATTAGCTATGCTATCAGCCTTGTAGGAGTGCTTTTTATTTGCCAAATATGCACCTACTACCTAAACTCGGTAATATGGCAAGAGTATGTTATCAGTGAAGACCTCAAAAAAGCAATGGCTTTACCCCTCCCCATCCTGTTTTTCTTTTCTTTATTGAGTTTAGTACCCTTTATAATGTTGTCCACACTCATAAAGTTTTTCCAAGTATGGATAAAAAACAATGAGAAGATGCAAGAGTTACAACGCCAAGCTACCGAAAGTGAACTACAAGCCCTCCGAAGCCAAATACAACCACACTTTTTGTTCAATATGCTCAATAGCATCAACGTATTAGTACATATCGACCCCGAAAAAGCCTCCTATAGCATTGTAAAACTATCCGATTTTCTCCGTCATTTGCTCTATCAATCGCACGAAGAGCGTGTTTTTCTCAGTTCAGAACTGCGTTTCCTAACCGATTACCTCGCCTTAGAAGCTATGCGCCGTGATGATTTCACCTATCAGCTCTCCTATAATGAAAAAAACATACAAGGCATACAGTTACCCCCTAACATACTGCTGATATTAGCCGAAAATGCCGTAAAACACAGCACCGATGCTTTTGCCCCTACCTACATTTATATGAATTGTGAAAAAAAAGAAGGTTTTCTATACTTTTCAGTGCGCAATTCAGTACCTTTGCAGCGTAATTCTCAACACAAATTTAGCGGAATAGGCTTACCCAACCTCAGAAGACGCTTAGAACTCCTTTACGGCAAACATTTCGAGCTTTTGCAAGAAGCCTTACCTCAAGAATATATAGTAACAGTAACTTTGCCCTTATGAATTGTTTAATTATAGATGACGAACCCTTAGCGCGCATTGGTATGGAGCGCCTTGTTAGGCAATACAGCAGTTTAAAATTGCTGGGTACATTTAAAAATACGGTAGGTATAACCGACTTCCTGAAGAAAAACGAAGTGCATCTACTCTTCTTAGATATAGAGATGCCTGGCACTAATGGCTTAGAGTTTGCCCGCACCCTCCCTGAACACACTTTGGTAATATTCACCACCGCCTACAGTCAGTATGCTTTAGATAGTTATGAGGTCGATGCCCTCGATTATTTAGTGAAACCTATTACTCCCGAACGCTTTAAAAAAGCAGTTGCCAAAGCCGAAAGTTACCACCAATTGCTCAACCAACAAAAAACAGACTTTGAAGCTACCGACACCCAATGCATCAGCATCCGTGCCAACAGACGCAATTACCGCATCGCCCACACCGACATCCTGTATATAGAAGCACTAAAAGATTACGTAATTATCCACACTTTTACCGACAAATACATCACGTGGATTAACCTCAAAAACATACATAGCCAACTCCCCTCAGCACTATTCTTACGTGCCAATAAGAGTTGTGTAGTGAATGTACAGCACATCAGTTCGTACACCCATCAGTTTGTTTACATTGGTGAAACAGAAATTCCTATTGGCAGAGCCTATCAAGAAGATTTTTTCTCGACAGTAAATCCAACCACTAACCCCTATCCACTAACCCCTATCCACTAACCCCTATCCACTAACCCCTA